>JADGGM010000404.1 GCA_019689955.1 Gemmatimonadaceae bacterium | reverse complement strand
CCTCCACCCCGGTCCCCGCGCTACCAGCGCCCCTGTTCGCCGAATCGGGCGATCGACTTGTTCAGGCGCCCGGCCGCGTTCTCCCAGTTGCTCTGCACCGCGTGCCGCGCCGCGATCGGGTCGCCGTCCGCGATGGCGCGGATGATCTGCTCGTGCTCCTGGGTCGACACGAGCACCTCGGTGCCGAGTGTCATGTAGTAGAGCTGGACGTAGCGGTCCGCCTGCGGCTTGAACGCGCGGTGGAGGGCCAGGAGTCGGGGCCCGGCGGCCGCTTCGACGTACGCCCGGTGGAAGTCGCAGTCGAGGCGTAGCGTCTCCGCCGGGTCGCGCGGCGACCGTGTGGCCGACTGGCGCATCGCATCGTTGATCCGCTCGAGCTCCTGCACCAGCGCCCCTCGCGGCCCCGCCGGGAGCCCCGCGGCCCACCGCGCCGCGAGCCCCTCGATGTCGCCGACGATGGTGAACACCTCGAACGCATCATCCTGCGTTAGTGGCGTTATGGTGAGCCGAGACTGGCGCCCCTTGCCAGCAGCCTGGATATAGCCCTCTTTCTGGAGGATGTGGAGCGCGCTCCGGATCGGAGTGCGGCTCATGTTCAACCGCGCGGCGATGTCCACCTCGACGATCCGTGTCCCGGGGGCCATCTCCCCCGTGACGATCAGGCGGCGCAGCCGCTCGTACGCTTGCGTCACGAGCTCCCGCCGCGCGGCGCGGCGCGAGGGGACCGCGGGATCTGGGGCGACCATGTGTTGGGCAGTCATCGAAGCGTCTGGCGACTCCGGCAAAGTGTGGTCAGGCGCAACTTACGTAACGGACACCGGGCTCGAAACCCAACCCCATCTCCCTAGCGTGCGGCGCTCACCTTGGGATCAGCCGGAGGCCGAAGTACGTGAGCAGCGCCGCGAGCACTACTATGAGAATCCCCAAGACCACCGCCGGGTGCCCGTGCATCTCCTCATCCGACGTGCCTGCCGCCCCGGCGGCCGAGTCACGGGCAGCGGGGGCGGCAGCGTCCGGCTCGTTCAAGTCGTTCTCCAGCTCCATGGTCACCTCTCCTGGGCTCGGGTGAGCGTATCGAATCCCCGCGTCCCTCTTCCACTCCCGCCATCCGGCGCGCATAGATACGTGGTGACGACCGCGCCGTCCGGCTTCTGCCGGCCTGCTTTCGCTGGCTTTCTCCCTTCCCCTTCTGTCACATGAGCTTACGCCGCCTGTTGCTCCTCGCCGGTGCGCTCGCCGCGCCGATCGCCGCCGGTGCGCAGACCACCGCGCGGGGGAAGTCCCCGATCACCACGCACGAGATCGACGGCGATCTCCGCTTCCTCTCCTCCGATCTCCTCGAGGGGCGTGCTCCGGCCACCCGTGGTGGTCAGTTGGCCACGGAGTACATCGCCACCCAACTGCGCGCCGCCGGGATCGAGCCGGGGGTCAACGGCTCGTACTTCCAGCCGGTCCCCATCGACGTCGTGAAGGCCGAGTCCACGTACATGCAGGTGCGCGCGTCGGGGAAGGCGAACATGTCGCTCCGCTACCCGAACGATGTCGTGGTGTGGGCCGGCTCCGCCACACCCAAGAGCCAGGCGCACGGGGAGCTCGTCTTCGTCGGCTACGGCGCCACGGCGCCCGAGTACAAGTGGGACGATTTCAAGGGGGTGGACGTTCGCGGGAAGGTGCTCCTCGTCCTCGTGAACGACCCGCCGGCCCCGGCGAGCGAGCCGAAGCTGTTCGGCGGGAAGGCGATGACGTACTACGGCCGCTGGACGTACAAGTTCGAGGAGGCCGAGCGCCGCGGTGCGGCGGGGATGCTGATCATCCATACCACCAAGGAGGCCAGCTACCCCTGGCACACGGTGGTCGGCTCGTGGGCCACGGAGCAGCGCATGCTCCCGCGTGACCCGAAGCTCCCGCCCCCACTCGGCTTCCGCGGATGGATCACCGACAGCGCCGCCGCGGTGCTCCTCCGCCAGGCCGGGCTCGATCTCGCCGCGCTGCGCCGCCAGGCCGCCTCGCGCGACTTCCACCCGGTGAGCACCGGGATCACCATGGACGTCTCCTTCAGCAACAGCGTGAGCCACCTGCAGAGCCGGAACGTGGTCGGCGTGATCCCGGGGAAGGCCGGGAAGCTCCGCGACGAGTACGTGGCGTACAGCGCGCACTGGGACCACTTCGGGATCGGTCCCAAGGTGAACGGGGACTCGATCTACAACGGCGCGGTCGACAACGCTTCCGGGGTGGCCACACTCCTCGCGGTCGCGCGCGCGGCGGCCGCGGCGCCCAGGCCGCGCCGGTCGCAGATCTTCATCTTCGTCACGGCGGAGGAAGCGGGGCTCCTGGGCTCCGCGTACTACGCCGCGCACCCGACGGTCCCGGCGCAGAACATCGTGGCCGACCTGAACCTCGACGTCATCACGCTGCTTGGCCGGGTGCGCGACCTCACGGTGCTCGGCGACAACAAGTCGACCCTCGGCCCCATGCTCGGCCACATGATCGCCGCCGACGGGCTCCGGATCAGCCCCGACGCCCACCCCGAGGCCGGGCACTTCTACCGGTCCGACCACTTCTCGTTCGCCAAGGCCGGGATCCCCGCCATCTCCATCGGCGCCGGCACCGACTACGTCGGCCGCCCCAAGTCGTGGGGGATCGAGCAGGAGGACGACTACACCGCCCACCGCTACCACCAACCGTCCGACGAGTACCGCCCCGACTTCGACCTCAGCGGCGCGGCGCAGATCGCGACGATCGTTCACAAGTTCGGGACCGCGCTCGCGAATTCCCCGGTCAAGCCCACGTGGAACGCCGACGCGGAGTTCAAGGCCATCCGCGAGAAATCGGAGAAGCCTGTTTCGTGATCGAGCGCGCCTGGTGATGCCGCGCGCCCCTCGAGTGACGGGCCCGCTGCGCCTCGCGCCCGAGGTCGCGCGCGCGTTGCGCAGCGATCGCCCTGTCGTCGCTCTGGAAAGCTCGGTGCTCGCGCAAGGGCTCCCGATCCCCGCGAACCGCGAGGCCGCGGAGCGCATGATCGAGGCGGTCCGGTCGCGCGGCGCGGTCCCGGCGATCACGGCCGTGGTCGCCGGGGTTCCGGCGGTGGGGCTCACTCCGGCGGAGCTGGAGCGGTTCGTCCGGCGCGAGGGGATCGCCAAGCTCTCGGCCCGTGACATCCCGCTGGCCATGGCGCAGGGGCGCGATGGGGCGACGACGGTGGCCGCGGCGCTCGCCCTGGCGCGGCTCGCCGGGATCGAAGTGCTTGCGACCGGAGGGATCGGAGGGGTGCACCGGGCGCTCGACGGGGGATCGGCCGTGCGCGACGAGTCGGCCGACCTCGAGGAGCTGGCGCGGTCGCCGATGGTGGTCGTCTGTGCAGGCGCGAAATCGATCCTCGATTTGGAGGGGACCGTGGAGCGGTTGGAGACGCTGGGAGTGCCGCTGGTCGGCTACGGGACGTCCGAGCTCCCGGGGTTCATCACCGCCGAGACGGGGATCCCGATCGGCGCACGGGTCGACGCAGCGAACGAGGTGGCTGACGCGTATCGTGCGCAGCGCGCCCTCGGCCGCGCGCAGGCGCTGCTCGTGGTCCAGCCCCCACCGGCCAGCCATGCCCTGCCGCGGAGCGTCGTTGACGAGGCCGTGACGGAGGCGCTGGCTCGGGCCCGGCGCGAGGGGGTTCGCGGCGGCGCGGTAACCCCCTACCTCCTGGCCGAGGTGGAGCGGGTGACGGCCGGCCGGTCGCTCGGCGCGAATTTGGCACTATTGGGGGCAAATGCGACTCTGGCCGCGGAGGTTGCGGCGGAGCTGGCGCGTCGGCCAGGCCGACGGCACGCGCTCCGTGGAACGCCGCGGCCATCAGGGACGTCTAAGAGG
>JADGGM010000403.1 GCA_019689955.1 Gemmatimonadaceae bacterium | reverse complement strand
TAGGATGCCCCGCGCGGCCGGCGCGCGGCGCTAGGTGTGCATCACCACCTTCACGCACTCGTCGGCCTTGTTCCGGAAGATGGCGTATCCGTCCGGCGCCTCGGCGAGCGAGAGGCGGTGCGTGATGATCTCGGTCGGATCGATCTCCCCGCGCTCGATCCGCTCGAGGAGCGGGCGCATCGAACGCTGCACGTCGCACTGCCCGGCGCGCAGCGTCAACCCCTTCGCGAACAGCGCGCCGAAGGGGAACTTGTCGACGAACCCCGCGTAGACCCCGGCCACCGACACGCGCCCGCCCTTGCCGCACGCCTGGATGACCTGGCGCAGCACGTTCGCGCGGTCGGTCCCGAGTCGCGTCCGCTGCTTCACGCGGTCGACGACCGCGTCGATCGACGTGCCGTGCGCCTCCATCCCCACCGCATCGATGCACACGTCGGGGCCGCGCCCGCCGGTCATCTCCTTCAGCGCTTCGACGAGGTCGTCGGTCTCGGCGTAGTTCAACCCCTCCGCGCCGGCGCGTTCCGCGAGCGACAGGCGGATGGGAAAGCGGTCGATCGCGATCACCCGCTCCGCGCCGAGGAGCTTCGCGCTGCGGATCGCGAACTGCCCCACCGGCCCGCACCCCCACACCGCCACCACGTCGCCGCCGTGGACCTCCGCCCGCTCCGCGGCCTGCCACCCCGTGGGGAGGATGTCGGAGAGGAAGAGCGCGTGCTCGTCGTCGATGCCGTCGGGGACCTTGAGCGGGCCCACGTCGGCGAAGGGGACGCGCGCGTACTCCGCCTGGCCGCCGGCGTAGCCGCCGTACAGGTGCGAGTAGCCGAACAGCCCTCCGCCGGAATAGCCGTACATCCCTTCCAGCATGTACGCGTTCGGGTTCGTGTTGTCGCACAGCGACCAGAGCTCGTTGCGGCAGTACCAGCACTGCCCGCACCCGATGGCGAAGGGGACGACCACGCGGTCCCCGGGCGCCACGCGCCGCACCTCCGAGCCGACCTCCACCACCTCTCCCATGAACTCGTGTCCCAGGATGTCGCCCGGCTCGAGCGTGGGGATGTAGCCGTCGTAGAGGTGGAGATCGGAGCCGCAGATCGCGGTCGCGGTGATGCGCACGATGCAGTCGTGCGGGCGGAGGATCGTGGGATCGGGGACGGTCTCGACGCGGACGTCGTTCTTTCCGTACCAGCAGAGCGCCTTCATGATGCCCTCCTCCGCATCGCCCGCGGCCCCGTGGGTTGCCCCTCGGTTGTCGGGATCTCTCCCGCCTCGAGGACCTGCTTGAGGTGGCGGAGGTCCTCGCGCACCTGCTGCTCCGGGTTCTCGCCGAGCAGCGTCGCGACCGCGACGCCGAGCTTGCCGGCGGGGGCGCCATAGCGGAACTGCGCGAGCACCGTGGTGCCGCGCCCGCCGGGCGCGTCGGCGAAGCGCACCCACCCCGAGGTGTCGAGCCCCGAGTCGCGCACGGAGCGCCAGGCGATCCGCTCGTTCGGGACGTCGTCGACGATCTCCGCGTCCCACTCCACGGGGCGTCCGACCGGCGCCTTCGCGGCCCAGTGCGACCGACGGTCGTCGAGGACCGTGACCGACTCGAGGTGCTGCATCACGCGCGGCAGGTTCGTGAAGTCGCGCCAGAACCGGTAGACCTCCTCGCGGGGGCGGCTGATGGTGACGCTGCGCTCGACCTCGATCGGGCGCGCGGGGATGATGGCCGTGATGAGGTTCCGTCCGCGCGCCGGGTGCGCGGTGTCCACGCCGATGGCGCGATACACCGGGCATCGGCGCGTGATGCCGCGGCCGAGCAGCCCCGCCCCCGCCGCCGCCATGGCGATCCTGCGCCACGAGTGCTGGGTGAGCCCGTAGGCGGCGAGCGCGCTCCCCGCGGCGACGGAGACCCACCGCTCCGTGTTGCTGATGTTCGCTTCCGTCCGAGGCGCGCGCTCGCGGCCGTCGTGTCGTTCGACCGGTGGCGTGCGCTCGGTTTCCGCGCTAGGTGTTGCGACTGACGCGTTCATGGTCGGACCTCCTCCACGATGTCCCGGAGGGCGCGGCAGATATCGTACCGCGTGCGGTCGTGCGGCGTCGGCCCCCGTCGCCCGCGCGCGCGTGTCGGGCGCGCGTGGTGGCCGCGGCCGGTTCTTGTCCTTCTCATGCGGCGCGCGTTACCATTGCGGCATGCCGAAGCCATCGTCGCCGGGCGCCCGGATGTGGGCGTTGTGGGAGCGGCTGCACGCGCGGCCGGGGGGGAAGTGGCTGTTCAGCCGGCTGCTGGGGAGGGCGGTGCCGTACACGGGGACGATCCGCCCCTACGTGGCCGAGCTCCGTCCGGGCTACGCGCGCGTAGTGATGCGCGACCGGCGCGCGGTGCGGAACCACCTGAGGTCGGTGCATGCCGTCGCGCTCATGAACCTGGCCGAGGTGACGAGCGGGCTGGCGATGATCGTCGCGCTCCCGGCGGGCGCGCGCGGGATCGTCACCGGGCTCACGATCGAGTACCTGAAGAAGGCGCGCGGCACGCTCACGGCGGAGTGCACGGCGCCGCCGGTCGACGGGAGCGAACCGCGCGATCACCAGTTCGAGGCGGTGATCCGCGACGCGAGCGGGGACGTGGTGGCGCGGGCGACGGCGCGCTGGCGGATCGGGCCGGAGGTGCCGCGCGACGCGTCGCAGCCGCCGGCGGCGCACGCCGCGCCGTGACGCGCCTCGAGACCGGGCTCACGCGCCACGCGGGGATCGAGGTCCCGATCATCTGCGGCGCGATGTACCCGTGCAGCAACCCCGAGCTGGTGGCGGCGGTGTCGGAGGCCGGGGGGATCGGGATCGTCCAGCCGATCTCGATGACGTACGTCCACGGCCACGACTTCCGCGAGGGGCTGCGCCTCATCCGGCGGCTCACCCGCAAGCCGATCGGGATGAACGCGCTCATCGAGCAGTCGTCGAAGGTGTACCGCGACCGCATGGCGCGGTGGGTGGACATCGCGCTCGAGGAGGGGGTTCGCTTCTTCATCACCTCGCTCGGCAATCCGAAGTGGATCGTCGACCGCGTGGCGCCCGTGGGCGGGGTGGTGTACCACGATGCCACCGAGCTCAAGTGGGCGCGCAAGGGGCTCGACGGCGGGGTGCACGGGCTCATCGCGGTGAACCGCCGCGCGGGGGGGCACGCCGGCCCGAAGAGCGCGGAGGAGCTCTGGGACGAGCTCTCGGGGCTGGGCGTGCCGGTGGTGTGCGCGGGCGGGATCGGGGACGCGCCGGACTTCGTGCGCGCGCTGCGCCTGGGATACGCCGGGGTGCAGATGGGGACGCGCTTCATCGCGACCACGGAGTGCCGCGCGTCGGACGCGTACAAGCGCGCGATCCTCATGGCCGGCGAGGATGACATCGTGCTGACGGAGCGCGTGACCGGGGTGCCGATCGCGGTGATCCGCACGCCGTACATCGACCGCATGGGGACGAAGGCCGGCCCGTTCGCGCGATGGATGCTCCGCGGCCGGCGCACGAAGCGATGGATGCGCGCGTTCTACGCGCTGCGCTCGCTGCGCGCGCTCAAGCGGTCGTCGCTCGACGAGTCGGGGGACGACTACTGGCAGGCGGGGAAGAGCGTGGCGGGGATCCACGCCATCGAGCCCGCCGGGGAGATCGTCCGCCGCTTCGCCGAGGCGCTCCGCGCTACGGACGCGGCGCCGCCGCGGGAACGCGTGCGGGAGCCGTGAGGCGCGCGCGCGCTTCCTTCACGCGCTCCACGGCGTCGCTCGCCGTGTCGGCGACGGCGCCGACGTGCCCCATCTTGCGCCCGGGGCGCGGGGACTTGCCGTAGAGGTGGACGCGCACGTGCTGCACGTGGTGCAGGACCGCGCGCGCCAGAAAG
>JADGGM010000402.1 GCA_019689955.1 Gemmatimonadaceae bacterium | reverse complement strand
CACCCCCCCCCCGCCCCCCGCCCCTGCCCCGGGGGCGGGGCGCGGGGGGCGCGGCGCGGGCGGCGCCGCGGAGTCTCCTTCCGCCGCCCCGCCGCGCTGACGCCCGGCGCGCGGTAGCGGGCTCTCCCCCGGGCGCTCGCGGAACACCCCCGGTACGCCGCGCCCGCGGCGGAACAGCTCGCCCAGGTCCCCGCCGCTCGCGAGCATCGTGTGGATGCGGTCGAGCGCCGGCTTCGGCGCCACGTGCGCCGCGGCGAGCGAGTCGAAGACCTGGTCCATCTTCCGCGCCGTGACGATGCTGTCGCGCCGCGCCGCCGGCGAGAGCGGCTTCGCGCGCGGCGCGCGCATGCGGAAGTCCCACGTCACGTGGTGCAGCCCCGGTCCGCCGGGGCCGGTGAGCGTGCGGACCGTGTCCCCCTTCACCCCCATGATGACGATCTTCGCCGTATCGCGCCGCGTCCCGCTCGTGAGGCGGTACGCGATGTCGGCGCCGTACGGGGCGCTCGCGACCTGGAACACCTGATGCCCCGGCTCGATGTCCGCGCGCGGCGGCTCGCCGAACTCGAACGCGGTCTTCGGCTCGAACAGATACTCGCTCGCCGCGAGCACGCTGTCGCGCATCTGCTCCAGCGGCGCGATGTCCACGATCCAGATGCTCCGCCCGTGCGTGGCCGCGATCAGCTCATGGTCGCGCGGATGGATCTTGAGATCGTGCACCGGCACCGTCGGGAGCCCGGTCATGAAGCGCTGCCAGTGCTCGCCGCGGTCGAGCGACACGTACGCGCCCACGTCGGTCCCCACGAAGAGCAGGTCGCGGTTCACCGGGTCCTCGCGGATCACGTGGAGGAAGTCCGGGCCGCCGGTGGGAAGGTCGTGCACGATGGAGCGGAACGTCTTCCCGTAGTCCGTGCTCACGTACAGGTACGGGGTGAAGTCGTTCACGCGGTGGTTGTCGAAGGCGATGTAGACGGTGGCCGTGTCGAAGTGCGAGGGCTCGATGCGCGCCACGTACGTGCCGCGCGGCACGCCGGGGAAGCGCCCGGTGAGATTCTCCCACGTCGCGCCGTCGTTCCGCGTGAGCCACACGTTGCCGTCGTCCGTCCCGGCGAAGAGGAGCCCGGGGCGGATCGGCGACTCGGCGAGCGCGGTGATCGTGCCGTACGTCTCGGCGCCGGTGGCGTCGGTGGTGATCCCCCCCGTCGTCTTCATGCTGATGCGGATCTTCATCGTGTCCTTCGTCGACAGATCCGGGGAGATCGGGAAGATGTGGTTGCCGCGGTCCGTGGACTTGAGGACGCGGTTCCCGCCGATGTACAGCGTCGCCGCGGAGTGGGCCGAGATGAAGTACGGCGTGTTCCAGTTGAAGCGGAGGTCGAGGTCCGCCGAGTCGGCCTTCTGCTTCGCGCGCAGCTCGGCGATGTGCCGGGTCACTTCCTTCGAGGCCGGCTTGGTCGTGTCGCCGCGCGCGATGATGATCGAGTCCTCGTACTGCTGGTAGCGCGGGCGCCACGAGGGCTTGATGAGCGGCGTGCGCTCCCCCGTCGCGTAATCGAGCCGGCCGATGTTTCCGCCCTGCGACTCGGCGTAGATGATGTTCGGGTTCGTCGGGTCCTGCGCCGTGTAGAAGCCGTCCCCACCGCCCACGGTGAACCAGTCGCTGTTCGTGATCGCGCCGCTCTTGGTCCGGCTCGGCCCGCACCAGCTTCCGTTGTCCTGCAACCCGCCGCACACGCGGTACGGCACGGCCATGTCGTAGCTCACTTCGTAGAACTGGCCGATGGCCATGATGTTCAGGAACTGGTAGTTCCCGCCGCGGTCCCACGTCTGCGAGACGCCGCCGTCATCGCCGACGACGAAGT
This sequence comes from Gemmatimonadaceae bacterium, assembly GCA_019689955.1. Lineage (GTDB taxonomy): Bacteria > Gemmatimonadota > Gemmatimonadetes > Gemmatimonadales > Gemmatimonadaceae > JADGGM01. Next base: position 2,007 of record JADGGM010000402.1, on the reverse strand, counting down.
GCTCGGGGTCGTTCGGGTCGATCCACATGGCGTGATGGTCCACGTGGATGCCGAGCGTCGCCTGGCGCACCGTCTTCCCGCCGTCGTCGGAGAAGTTCACCGGGGTCGACGACCAGTACACGCGGTCCGGGTCCTTCGGGTCCACGCGCACCTGCGAGTAGTAGAAGGGGCGCACGTCCTTGTCGTTCATGTGCGTCCACGTGACGCCGCCGTCGGTGGAACGATAGAGGCCGCTCTGCGACTTCTGCGGCTTCCCGACGCCCTTCCTCCCCTTGGGGTTCGGGGCGGTGTCCGCCTCGACGAGGGCGTAGACGACCTTCGGGTTGCTGCGCGCGATGGCGAGCCCGATGCGGCCGAGCATCGTGGTCGGGAACCCGTTGCCGCGGATTTCCTTCCACGTCGCGCCGCCGTCGGTCGTCTTCCAGAGCGCGCTCCCCGGGCCGCCGCTCTGCAGGAAGTAGGGGCCGCGCACGCGCTCGTAGCTGGCGGCGTAGAGGGTGTTCGGGTCGCTCGGGTCCATGACGACGTCGACGAACCCCGCCTTGTCGCTCACGAACTTGATGAGCTGCCAGGTGTTGCCGCCGTCGGTGGTCTTGTAGAGCCCGCGCTCCTTGTTCGGTCCCCACGCGTGGCCGAGCGCGGCGACGTAGACGATGTTCGGGTTCGTGGGGTGGACGACGATGCGCGCGATCTGCTGCGTCGCCTCGAGCCCCATGAGCTTCCAGTGCGCGCCGCCGTCGGTGCTCTTGTAGATCCCGCCGCCGGGGGAGATGGAGTTGCGGGTGTTCTGCTCGCCGGTCCCCGCCCAGATGATGTTGGTGTCCGACGGTGCGATCGCGAGCGCGCCCATGGAGACGACGCGCTCGTGCTCGAAGATCGGGCGGAAGGTGGTGCCGGCGTTGGTGGTCTTCCAGATCCCGCCCGCGGCCGTGGCGACGTAGAACGTCTTGGACGGGCTCGGGATCCCGACGATGTCGGCGATCCGGCCGCCCATGTTGGCCGGTCCGATCGAGCGCCAGCGGAAGCCGGCGAGCGTGGCCGAATCGAGCTGGCGCGCGGTCTGTGCGCGCGCCGTCGGCGCGACCAGGCCGGCCAGACAGGCGAGAGCGGGGACGAGTCGCAGCGTTCGCATGAGGAGCGGGCCGATGATGGTTCGGGTGAGAGAGACTCGGCGTCCGACCCACGTGTGGAACACGTCAGGGATCGGCGCCGGCTGGGCGCACTCGAACGATTACGCGATGACGGCCGGGAGCGCTGCGCTCGTGGCGTGTCAGCGCGCTCCGTTGGGAAGCGTTCTCAACCGGCGGGACCGGGGCGCTGCCGCGGGGCTCAGCGGCAGGCGGCGCGGAGGCGGGGCGCCACGTCGTCCGCCTGCTTGGTGAGGGCCTGGACGCGCGCGAGGGGGGTGGAGTCGAGCGGCTGGAGGAGCTGGCGTCGCGCGAGCGCGATGGCGTCGGCGTTCACGAGCGCCTTCACGTAGGCGGATTCCGCCCGCGCGCACGCGGCCGCGTGGGTGCGCGGGTCGCGCGCGTCGGCGAGCGCGGCGTCGATGTCGGTGAGGACCGCGCCGAGCGCCGCGGTCGACTGCTCGATCGTGCTCCGCGCGAAGCGCGACGCCGCCTCGCGGCTCACCCCCGTCACCTCCCCGGCGGCAGCGCTCAAGGCGAGCCGCTCGCCGCCCGGTGCGACGAGCGACGCGGGGGGCGTCCGGACCGCGGCCTCGCTCGCGCGCTCCAGGGCCTGCTGCTTCCGTATGGCGCGCACGCGGAACGCCCCGGCCGTCGCCGCGGCGAGGAAGAGGATCGCGAACGTGCGATATCGCACGCTCTTGCGGTGCCAGAACGGGATGCGGTACACGTACGCCGGCTGCGACCGCCGCGACGATTCGTCGGACGCGGTGCGGAAGGGGGCGTCGTCCGCGTCGGAGGTGATGCCGTCGCCGGCGAGCGTGACCGGGGCGAAGAGGAGCGCGACATCGGCGTCGAGCTGGCGCGGAGAGGGCGGGGG
>JADGGM010000401.1 GCA_019689955.1 Gemmatimonadaceae bacterium | reverse complement strand
CCCGGGGGCGCCGGGGCGGGCCCCCCCCCCGGGCGGCGCCCGGGCGCCCCGGCGGGGCCGCGGGCGCGGCGAACGCGCCGGCCGCCACGAGGAGGAGGAGCGGGAGGAGCTTGGCCACGGTCACGATCTCCACCAGCCGCGTCCCCTGTCGCACGCCGCGCACGTTCACCGCGGTGAGGAGCGCGAACACGCCGACGAGGAGGGCGGCGCGCGGGAGCGGGTGCGCGAGCACGGGCCAGAACACCGCCGCCGATCCCACCAGCGCGCTCGCCACCGCGGCGCTCGCGAAGAGCGCCACGAGCCAGAGGAGCACGCCGCCGAGGAACCCGACGAAGGGCCCCAGCGCCACCTCCACGTACGCGTACGGCCCGCCGGTGAGCGACACGCGGCTCCCCGCCTCGGCGAAGCAGAGGACGATGAGCCCCATGGCCGCGGCGCACACGAGGTACGCGAGCGGCGCGGCCGCCCCCATCGCGGCGGCGACCACGGCGGGGAGCACGAAGATCCCCGTCCCGATCATGACGTTGAACGTCGTCGCGGCGAGCCCGCGCACGCCGAGCGCGCGCATCAGCGACGACTCGCCCGTCACCGTCGTGTCATCGGCCATGCAGCCATCTACACTGCCGTCCCGTTCCGCGCCAGGGACGGGCGCGAGCGGCGGCCCCTCTGGTATCGTCCTTGCGCTTCGGGGGTTGCACGAAATAGCGTAGCAGCGGCCCAGCACGCCGCTTCGGTGCGCCGGCCGCAGGTGACCCGTTACCGAGGATCAACCGGTATGCAACGCGCCTGGATCGCCGCGGCGGCGCTCGCCGCGGCAACGATGGGAAGCGCCCAGCTCAAGGCTCAGCTCGCCAACGCAGTACCGGCACCGACGCCAGAGGTTGCCGTGGGACCGACGTTCGCCGGCGCCGCCATCGCACCGCGGTTCGCGCTCCCGGCGAGCGCGCCCGGGGCCGCGCTCACTCCGGCGCCCGCGCGCCGTCCGTTCGGGCTCCCGCAGACGCTCATGATCGTCGGCGGGGCCGCGCTCCTCACCGGCGCGATCATCGGTGACGACGCGGGCACCGTGCTCATGGTCGGGGGAGCGGTGGTCGGCCTGTACGGCCTGTACCTCTACCTGCGCACGCCGTCGATGGCGGGCGCGGCGGAGCGTCCCGCGCTCGGCGTGGGGTACCGTCTCCCGACGGGGACCTGATCGCCCGGGTGCCCCCGCAACGATTCGTTGCGGGGGCACTTGGCGTTCGACCTCCTCGTGGCAGGCGGAACCGTCGCCACCGTGCACGAGTACAGTCAGATGAGCCCGTGTCGCAACGCACGCCGCTCGCCGGTCGTCCTCGGCCGTGAGGGCGCCGCGCGACGGGGCGCATCTCACCGCTGAACCGAGGAAGATCGAGATCGTGGTCGGCGCCAAGGTTCCACAACGCACCGCGCTCGTGCTGGGCGGCGGTGGACTCAAGGGGTTCGCGCACATCGGCGTGCTCCGCGCGCTCGAAGAGCGCGGGATCAAGCCTCACGTCTACGCGGGGACGAGCATCGGGTCGCTCATCGCCGCGGCGCGAGTCGGCGGGATGAGCCTGGGCGAGATGACGGACCGGGCGCTCTCGCTCCGCAAGCGCGACCTCTTCCGCATCAACCACATGGGGATGCTGCTGGAGCGGATGCACAGCCCGTCGCTCTACCTCGAGGGGCCGCTCCGCGACCTGTGCGCCGGGGTGAGCCCGAGCGGGACGTTCCGCGACCTCCCCACGCCGCTCCTCGTGAACACGGTCGAAGTGGAGCGCGGCACGCGGCTCGTCTGGGGGCTTCCGGGGCTGCAGGACGTCCCGGTGGTGGACGCGGTGTACGCGTCGTGCGCGCTCCCGGGGTTCTTTCCGCCGGGGTGGGTCGACGGGCGGAGCTGCGTGGACGGGGGCACGATCGACAATCTCCCCACGGCGATCGCGTCGGTGGGGATGGACGCGGTGATCGCGGTCGACGTCGGCAGCTCGGAGCTCGGCCGCGCGCGCGACATCGCGTCGCAGGGGTTCGCGGCGATCTACATGCGCGCGGCGACGGTCATGATGCACGCGTTGCAGCAGCACGCGCTCACGGACTGGCAGGGGCCGCCGATGCTGCTCATCCGGCCGCGGGTGGGGCACCGGCACTGGTTCAGCTTCACCCACACGGCGGAGATCATCGAGGCCGGATACGTCGCCGCATCGGCGGTGCTCGACCAGATCGGGGATGCGCTGTGCGCACCGAGCGGGATCTTCCCGAAGCGCATGGTCTCGCTCCGCGTGGACCGCGAGCGGTGCATCGGGTGCGGGATCTGCGTCGCGCTCGCGCCGCGCATCATGGCGTTCGACGACACGGGGAAGGCGGTCGTCACCTCGTCGCCGCTGCAGTGGTCCCCGGCCGACGGCGACTTCGTGCAGGAGTGCCCCACCGAGGCGATCGTCGCCGAGTCGCTCGACGGGAGCATGCGCACCACGCGGCCGATCAGCGAGCCCACGCTGCACGCGGCAGACGACTGACGGTCGCGAGAGCCCTCGCCCCGTGCGCCCTCGCACGCCCCGACCGCTGCGCCTCGCGCTGCTCGCGCTCGCGCTGAGCGCCCCCGCCGCGGCGGCGCGGGCCCCCCCCGCCCCCCCCCCCCCCCCCCCCCCCACGCTCGTGCGTACCACGGAGCTGTGGGGCGCTGTGGCGCACAACGCGTTCCTCAAGACGCGGCTCGGCCCCCGGCGCGACCGCGACCTGTATCTCGTGGGGATCCGCGCCGCCTGGAGCGCGCCGGGGGCGCGGCGCGTGCGGCTCGCCTACACCGTGGACCTCCTCCCCGCCGTGATCTCGACCGGGATGCCCGAGTACCGCGTCGCCTCCTGCGCGACGGACGTCTGCACCGCTACGGACACCGGCCCTCCCTACAAGCTGATCGCAACGCCGCACACGGTGTACGGGATCGGCCTCGCCCCCGTCGGGCTCACTGCGCGGATCGCGGTGACGTCGCGCCTGGGGCTCGTCGCTGGAGCGAGCGGGGGGATCATCGTCTTCACCAAGCCGGTGCCGGATCCGCGGGAACGACGCCTCAACTTCACGGGGGATGGCCGCGTGGGGATCACGCTCGACGTCACGCGCACCCTGGCGCTGTCCGTGAGCTATCACTTCAACCACATCTCGAACGGCGGCGCCGGCCCCGTGAACCCCGGGATGAACTCGCACATGATCGAGGTGGGGATCGCTCCCGTCCGCCACTGACACTTCGCTCACCCGCACCGCCCTCTGCCATGCCGACACGCGCACCCCGGTACGCCGTCGCCTCGCTCCTGCTCTCGTTCGCATCCCTCGTCTCCCTCGCCCGCCCCGCGCACGGGCAGCAGACACCGACGCGTGCGCGCGCGCTCGGCGTCGCGCCGGGGATCTTCCGCCCCGGCGCGCTCAACGCGATCACCGACGTGGCCGGCGTACGCGTGGGGCAGACCACGCTCGTCGTCGGCGACTCGATCCGCACGGGGGTGACGGCGATCCTCCCGCACCCGGGGAACGTCTTTCTCGACCGCGTCCCCGCGGCGGTGGTCGTCGGCAACGGCTTCGGCAAGCTGCTCGGCACCACGCAGCTCACCGAGCTCGGTGAGCTGGAGACGCCGATCCTCCTCACGTGCACGCTCTGCGTGTGGAAGGCCGCCGACGCGATGGTCGAGTGGATGCTCCGCCAACCGGGGATGGAAGACGTCCGATCGATCAACCCCGTGGTCGGGGAGACGAACGACGGGACGTTGAACGCCATCCGCTCGCGCCCGATCACCCCGGAGGCGGTGCGCCACGCGCTCACGAGCGCGACGGGCGGCCCCGTGGCCGAGGGGGCGGTGGGCGCGGGCGCCGGGACGATCGCCTTCGGGTGGAAG
>JADGGM010000400.1 GCA_019689955.1 Gemmatimonadaceae bacterium | reverse complement strand
CCATCCCCGGGCCGGGTGCCACGCGGTCCCCCGTGCGTCTCGTCCGCACGCGGGATCGCGGCGGTCCGGCGTGGCGCTTCTCCAGCGGCACGGTGCAGCGGATCCCGGTGTGGTACGATGCGCTGAACGACCGGTGGCTCTTCGAGCACCTCCCCGCCACGCTCCTCCGCCCCGGACCGCTCGACGTGCTCCGGTGGCAGTGGCTGGCGCTCCCCCTGCTCGTCGCCGTCGCGTGGATGCTCGGCTCGCTCGTGAGCCGGATCGCGCGCTCGATGCTGGAGCGCCTGGTCCGGCGCACGAGCGCGGAGTGGGACGACATCCTGCTCGCGCAGGTGAGCGGGCCGCTCACCCTCGCGGCCGCGCTCCTCATCGCGGCGATCCTGATCCCGCTCCTCGGCCTGTACGCCCAGGCGCAGGCGCTCGTCGGCCGCGTGCTGCGCGCCGGCGGTGCGCTCGTGCTCTTCTGGGCGCTCTGGCGATCCGTGGACGTGGGGTACGCGCTGCTCGTCCAGTCGCGCTGGGCGCGACGGACGTCGTCGGCCACGGCGATCCTCCCGATCCTGAGCCGCGCGGCGAAGGTGGCCGTGGTGGCGCTGGCGTTGGTCGCGATCCTGTCGATGCTCGGCTATCCCGTCGCGGGGCTCCTCACGGGGCTCGGGCTCGGCGGCCTTGCGGTCGCCCTCGCCGCACAGAAGACGGTGGAGAACCTGTTCGGCGCCGTCTCCATCGGCCTCGACCAGCCGTTCCGCGAGGGGGACTTCGTGAAGATCGAGGACTTCGTCGGCACGGTGGAGACGATCGGGCTCCGCTCGACGCGCATCCGAACGCTCGACCGGACGATCATCACCATGCCGAACGGCAAGCTCGCCGACATGCGCGTGGAGTCGTTCGCGGTTCGCGACCGGCTCCGGTTCGCCGCCGTGCTCGGGCTCGTGTACGGCACCACGGCCGCGCAGATGCGCGACGTGCTCGCCGGGTGGGAGCGTGTGCTGCGCGCGCAGCCCAAGATCTGGCCTGACGCCGTGACCGTGCGCTTCAGCGCGTTCGGCGCGTCGTCGCTCGACATCGAGGTCATGGCCTGGTTCCAGACGACCGACTGGGGGGAGTTCCAGCGCATTCGCGAGGGCGTCCTGTTACAGTTCATGGAGGTCGTCGAGCAAGCCGGGACCGCGTTCGCGCTCCCGACCCGCACCGTGCACCTCGTCACCCCTCCGGCCTTCGCGCCGTTACCCGTGTCGTCCGACGCATCCGCCTCGCCGCGCGTCCCCTCCGCGCCCACATGAAGCGCCGTGTCATCATCGTGTCGATGCGTCTCCCCGTGACGGTCACCGTGGAGCATGGGCGCCCCACGGTCCGGCCGAGCGTCGGCGGCCTGGCGACCGGGCTGCGCAGCGTGTATGCCGAGGACGACGGTGTGTGGATCGGGTGGCCCGGCCGGGTGGAGGAGCTCGACGCCGCGGAGGAGCGTACGCTGCGCGAGCATCTCGCGGCGCTCCACACGGTGCCGGTGTACCTGACGGCGCACGAGACGACGGTGTTCTACGAAGGGATCGCCAACGGCGTGCTCTGGCCGGTGTTTCACGACCGTCTCGACCAGTTGCCGCTGCGGGTCCACGGATGGGACGTGTACGAGCAGGTGAACGCGCGCTTCGCCGACACGGTGGCGCGGCACTACCATCCGGGCGATCTCATCTGGGTCCACGACTATCAGCTCCTGCGCGTCCCCGCGATCCTCCGCGAGCTGCTCCCCGAGGCGCGGATCGGGTTCTTCCTCCACATCCCGTTCCCGAACCCGGAGATCTTCTTCGCGCTCCCGAGCCGGGAGTGGCTGCTGCGCGGGATGCTCGGCGCGGACCTGATCGGCTTCCACACCTGGCGCTTTCGCGGCCACTTCACGGCGGCGATGCGTCGCCTGCTGCACCTGCAGCCGGAGCGCGAGGAGGCGATGTACGAGGGGCGGCGCATCCAGCTCGGCGTCTTCCCGATGGGGATCGACGCGGCCGGGTACGCCGAGCGCGGCGCGTCCCCTCGCGTGCTGGCCGAGGTCGCGCGGCTCCGGAGCGACCGCGACGTACGCTTTCTCGTCGGGGTGGATCGGCTCGATTATAGTAAGGGGATCGAGCGGCGGCTGCTCGCCTTCGAGCGGCTGCTGCAGACGCACCCCGAATGGAGCACGCGCGTGCGGCTCGTGCAGATCGCGGTGCCGTCGCGCGCGGGGGTGAGCGCGTACCGGCGGCTCCGCGAGCGCGTGGACGGGCTCGTCGGGCGGATCAACGGCGCGTTCGGCACGCCGCGGTGGACGCCGATCCACTACATGTACCGCAGTGTATCCGACGACCTGCTCGTCGCGCTCTACCGGGCGGCGGACGTCATGGTGGTCACGCCGGTGCGCGACGGCATGAATCTCGTCGCGAAGGAGTTCGCGGCGAGCCGCACGGACGAGGATGGCGTGCTCGTGCTCAGCGAGTTTGCCGGTGCGGCGGAAGAGCTGACCGATGCGCTCCTCGTGAACCCCTACGACGTGGACGGCACGGCCGAGGCGATGCACCGCGCGCTCGTCATGCCACGCGAGGAGCGGCACGCGCGCATGCGGGCGCTCCGCCGCGTGGTCCAGACGAACGACGTCGCGCGGTGGGTGGAGCGTTTCATCGGCGCACTGGCGGCGAATGGCGCATCGGAGGAGAGGTAACGGCCGTGGGCGTGACCCAACGCGGCGAACCGGGATCGACAGGGACCTCGAGCGACGGCGGGAAGGACCGGCGCATTCGAGAGGCGCGGCGCGCCATTCACAACTGGCAGCGCCGCGTCCGTGTGCAAAGCCGCGCGACGCGCGGTGTGATCGGCCGCTTCATCACGGTCATCACCGAGCCCATCGCCGAGCAGTGGCAGCGGCTCGTGACGTGGTTCAACGCCCAGGAGCTGAGCGAGAACGCGATCCTCCTGGGCTTCGCGGTCGTGATCGGTGTGGCGGGCGCGCTTGGCGTGATCGCCTTCTACAAGTCGATCGACCTCGCCTACGCCGCCTTCTTCCGGTGGCCCTCCGGGTTCCTGGGGCGGAGCGAGCTCCTCATCTATCGCCCCGTGCTCACCGCACTTGGCCTCGCCTGCGCCTGGTGGGTGATGCGCCACCTCGGGCGCGGGCACGACGGGATGAACGTTCCCGACGTTCAGCTCGCCGTGGTGCGGCGCGGCGGCGAGATCCCCACCGTCCCCGCGCTCGCGCGTACGGCCGCGAGCGCCATCACGCTCGGCGGTGGGGGATCGGCCGGGAGCGAGGGGCCCGTGGCCGTGCTCGGCTCGGCGATCGGCTCCTTCCTCGGACGCGCGTTCCAGTCGAGCCCGACACGCATGCAGGTCCTCGTCGGCGCGGGCGCCGCGGCGGGGATCTCCGCCGCCTTCAATGCTCCGCTCGCCGGCGCGTTCTTCGCCATCGAGGAGATCCTCGGCTCCTTCGCCGTGGGGAGCTTTCCCCCCATCGTTGTGAGCAGCGTCATTGCGGCGGTGGTCTCGCGCGCCGCATTTGGGAATCATCCGGCGTTCCCCATCCCGCAGCAGTACGGCTACGCGCTCGCGCGCGAAGTGTTTCTCTTCTATCCGCTGCTCGGAGTGGTCACGGGGCTCGCCTCGGTGCTATATGTTCGGTCGTATTTCTCGGCCGACGGTATCGCGCGGCGCCTGCGCGTGCCGGCCGCCGCGCTCCCGTGGATCGGTGGGCTCCTGGTGGGGCTCATGGTGTTCGCGTCCAAGGGAGTGCTCGTGGGGTACGGCCATCTGGCCGTGCGCCTCGAGGTGTTCGGACGGATGGCGTGGTACGCACTGGCTCTGCTCGCCATCGGCAAGATCATTGCAACGGCGATCACGCTGAACTTCGGGGGGTCGGGTGGGGTCTTCACCCCGTCGCTCTACATCGG
>JADGGM010000399.1 GCA_019689955.1 Gemmatimonadaceae bacterium | reverse complement strand
GTGTGTGGTGGCTTCGGTGTTGTTTTTATTAAACTGGACGCCGACTCCGCGCCCTGACACGGCGGCGTCCGCCGCGGCGGGTGGCTTCACGGTGCAGTTCGGGGCGTTGCGCTCGCAGCAGATGGCGATGGACATGGCGCGTCAGATCACTGTCGACGGCGCACCGCCGCGGGTGGTCGCGACGGTGCGTGCCGGCGTGACGATCTTTCGCGTGGTGATCGGCCCCTTCGCCACGCGCGCGGAGGCCGAGCGGGTGGCCAGGACATCGGGTCGGTCGTACTGGATCTACGAAGGAGCGCCGTAAATGGCCTCGCCAATCGACCATTCGGCCGCGCGCCCCTGGGAGGACGAAGGGCGGCGGATCTCGCCGGAGCTGGATGGGTGCCACGGTGCCCTGGTGCTCGCCCTCGACCCCGTGGCCGCCGCCGAGGTGGCGATCGGGATCGCGCGCGCGCAGGCGCGCCGCCGCCGGGCCGCGGTCGCTGACGTGGTGGGGGAGCTCCCGCCCGTGCAGGAGCTGATCCCCGCCGACGCCGCCTACGGGCTCATGGACGCCTTCTTCTACGGCGTCTCGATGAGCAAGGTGGCGCAGATCATCGGCCCGGCGCGCAACCTGATCATGCTGCCGAGCGGTGTCACCCCGATCGATCCCGAGTCCATCCTGGCGAGCGACCGTTGGGCGCACCTGGCCGCAGGGTTCCGCGAGGTCGACGCGCTCCTCCTCGTAGTGGCGCCGTACGACGCCGCCGGGCTCGCGCGCGTGCTCCGCGTGCTCGATGGCGTCGTGCTCGTCGGCGACATCGAGGCGCCGGCGGGGGCGCGCGTACTCGCGCGCGCGGGCTCGTACGCGCCTCCGATCGACGTGGTCGCCCCGCGGCCGACGACGGAGCTGCCGATGACCGATGTGCGCCCGGCCGACCTCCCCGGGGCCGACAAGCCGCTCGTCGACGTCCCCCTCGGCGCCGCACCGCTTGCCGACATGCCGCCATCGGCCAACCGCACCGCCGATGCGCCGGCCCCCCTGTGGCCTGCGGACTCCTCGCACGCCGAGCGCCGCACGAACGCGAGCATCAAGACCCCGAAGGTGCTGTACACCGTCGCCAACGTCGGCGGGCGGCCGCTCCCTGTCTGGCTCGGGATCGCCGCGGCCGTCGCCGTTGCACTCGGGGGCGTGACGTGGGCAATGCGGCGCTACCTCCCCCCGAAAGCGCGCACCGCGTCGACCGCAGCCGCGCCCGCCGACAGCGGTGCCCTCCCCATGGTCGCGCAGACCGGGGACACGGGCCCGCGCCACGACAGCACCATGGCGAGCAATGGGAGCACCGCCCTCGATGCCGGCGCGGTCGCGTCATCGCTCGCCGTCGCCAACCCCGGCGACTCCGCGGCCGCGGCGGGGTACGCGGTCGCCATCGCCTACCAGCGGAGCGTCACCAGCGCGAGCTCGCGCATCGAGCAGGAGCGAGCGCGCGATCTGCCGGCGCTCACCTACACCCCGTTCGGCGCGTCAGCCGACACCGCGAACGCCGGCTACCTCGTCCTCACCGGCGCGTTCCCCACGCGGGATGATGCCGTGGCGCTCCTCCGCGACCTGCGGACGCGGCACGTGCTCACCCCGGGGAGCGGGCACGTCGTGCACGTCCCCTTCGCGCTCCTCGTGCAGAAGGGCGTGGCGGCCGACCGCGTGTCGGTCTTCATGAACGGCTACCACCTGAAGGGGCTCCCGGTGTACGCGCTCGTCCAGCGCGACGGGAGCCTCAACGTCTACGCGGGCGCGTTCGAGACGGTGGACGCGGCACGCGCGATGATGGCGACCTTCCGCGCGGGCGGTGACGCACCGCGCGTGGCGTATCGAACCGGGAGAGCTCCCTAGTGCGGTTGACCAAGCTGGAAATGCAGGGCTTCAAGTCGTTCGCCGATCAGACCCATCTCGTGTTCGAGCCGGGGGTGACGGCGATCGTCGGTCCGAACGGCTGCGGAAAGTCGAACGTCTCAGACGCGGTCCGCTGGGTCCTCGGCGAGCAGCGCGCGCGCGCGCTCCGCGGAGCCAAGATGGAAGAGGTCATCTTCCAGGGCTCCTCGGCCCGTCGCGCGGTCAACATCGCGGAAGTCTCGCTGCACTTCGAGAACGAGGACGGCGCGCTCGCGGTCCCGTTCCGTGAGGTGGTCATCACGCGTCGCCTCTCCCGCTCGGGGGAGAGCGAGTATCTCCTCAACGGCGCCCCCTGCCGCCTGCGCGACATCCACGACATGGTGCGCGGCACGGGGCTGGGCGCGGACTCCGGGGTCGTCATCGAGTCGAAGATGATCGACGCCCTCCTCTCCGATCGCCCGGACGACCGGCGCGAGCTGTTCGAGGAGGCCGCGGGGGTGGGGCTGTACCGCGACCGCCGCCGCACGACCGAGCGCCGGCTAGAGGAGACGACGGTCGACCTCGCGCGGCTGGACGACCTCATCGCCGAGGTGCAGAGCCAGGTGCGGTCGTTGGCGCGCCAGCGCAAGCGCGCCGAGCGCCACACGGACCTGATGCGCCGCCGCTTCAGCGTCGAGCTGACGCTGGCCTCGCGCGAGATGGAGGCGTGGCGCGAGGAGCTCGCGCGGCTCGAGGAGCGCGTGGCCGCGCTGCGCGAGAGCGCCCCCGCAGCGGAAGAAGCGGTGCAGGTGGCGGAGCAGCGGCGGGAAGAGGCGCACGCCGCGCGCGCGGCGGCGGAAGCGCGGCGGAGCGAGCTGGCGCGCATCGCCGCGGGGCAGCGCGAGGACGCGATGCGCCTGGAGAGCGAGCTGCGCGTGGCCGAGGAGCGCCAGCGCAACGCCACCGCGCGCCGCGAGCGCGCGGAGGAAGAGCGGCGCGCCGGCGAGGAGCTCGGGAACCAGCTCGCCACGGACCGCGAGCAGGCGCGCGCGGAGCGGCTCCGCCTCGAGGCGGAGTTGACGGCGGCGCGCGAGGAGCTCGCGCGGCGCGAGGCGGCGGAAGACGAAGCGCGCCGCGCCGTCGCGGCCGCGCGCGCAGCGTTCGATCAGGCGCAGCAGCAGGTGCGCGCGCTGCACGACCAGCTCCGCCGCGCGGAGCTGGACCGCGAGGGCGCCGAGCGCGAGCTGGCGGAGCTGACGCAGCGGCGCGATGCGGCGACGGCCGAGCGCGAGCAGCTCGCCGAGACGCTGGAGCTCGCGCGGAGCGAGCTGGCGCTGGCCCAGCGCGCGGCCGACGAAGCCGCCGCCGCGGTCGAGGAGACCGCCAAGCGCCTCGCCGCTGCCCGTGCCGCGGCCGAGGAGGCGCGCGCGCGCGAGACGGCGGCGCGCGGCGATCTGTTCCGCGCCGAAGAGCACGTCACCTCGCTCCAGGGGAAGGTGCACGCGCTCGAGGCGCTGGAGCGCGAGCGCGTGGGGCTCGCCCCTGCCGCGGCGCAGCTCCTGCGCGACCGCGAGCGGTTCGGCGACGGCGCGGTGCTCGGGCCCCTCTCCGACTTCATCTCCACCGGCGCGACGTCGGCGGTGATCGTCGAGAAGTTCCTGGGGAACACGGTGCACGCGATCCTCGTGCGCGATCGCGAGGTCGCCGCGGCGATCCGCGCGTGGCACGCGGAGGCGAACCCCGGCCCCCTCCTCCTCCTCCCGCTCGACGCGCCGCTGCACGATGACGTGGACGGCGACTCGCTCGCGGACCTGGTGGAGACGGCCGAGCCGGCGCGTGCGTGGGTGCGGAACCTCCTCGGCCACGTGCACGCGCTCGAGGACGGCGCCGGGTTCGTCGACGCGCGCGGCGCCGTGTGGCTCCCCGGCTCCGCGGCTGGCCCCGGACCGCTCCGCCGCCGCGCCGAGCTCTCGGAGTTGCGCGACGCGCTCGGGAGCGCGGAAGCCGCGCGCGCCGCCGCGGCCGCGGCCGCCGCCGCGGCGCGCGCCCCGCTCGCCGAGGCCGAG
>JADGGM010000398.1 GCA_019689955.1 Gemmatimonadaceae bacterium | reverse complement strand
GCGCGCCTCGCGGGGCACGATCGTGCACGGGGAGGCGCGGTGCGTGCCGCGCGGTCGCCGTACCGGGACGACGGCCGCGCGGCCACGCGCGAGGGTCACCGGCGGCTGATGCGCACCCGCCAGACCTCGGGACCCCGGGCTTCGTACTCCCAATCGAAGGAGTCCGGCCGCTCGGCGGCGAGCTGGTAGCGGAGCGGGACCGGGTCGTGGTCGTTCACGAGGAGGAGCGACTGTCCGCTCGCCAGGCTGTCGAACGTGCGGAAGATGGTGGGGTGCTTGTCGCGCGGAGGGATGGTGCGGACGTCGAGCTCGATGGGCTGCTGCGACATGAGGGGAGATCTCCTGAGGTGCTGAGTGGTGGAACGTGCGCGCCGCGGGCGAGCATGCCGCCGCGTGGCGCGCGGGAGCTCACCCGCCCGGCCGCTCGGGCGCCGGCCGCCAGATGCGAACGAGCACCCGGTCGGGGTGCGATTCGTCGATCTCGCACGCGTAGCCTCGATCGGCGAGCAGGGGGAGCAGGAACTGTGGGACGCGCGAGTTCACCTGGACGAGCGTGTGCCCCGCGGGCAGGTCGTCGAGCGCGGCGAGCGTCCGCATGAGCGGCTCGGGGGGCTCGAGCCCGCGGACGTCCAACCAGACCACATTGCCCGATTCGGCGGCGCTCGCGTCCGCGGGAGCGTCCGCTCCGCGCGGCGCTGGCGACGGGTCAGGCGGCGCGGCGTCGGCGTCGCTCGCCACCGGATGCCAGAACCACACGGACCAGTCGTCCGGCGCGTGGGCCTGCGCCGCGTGCACGAACCCCCGCTTCTGCAGCACGGCGTACAGCGGCACGGGCTCGAAGATCGCGCGCAGGTGCAGCACCTCGTTGCTCCCCAGCGTGCCGACGGCTGCCATGATCCTCGAGAACGGCTCGCGCCCGGCGCGGAGATCGTCGCGCACGTCGACCTCGACGACGCGCGCGTGCGCCGGGACCGCGGGCGCGCGCTCGGGGCGGGCCGGCGGCGTCGCGGTGGGCGACGGCGTGGAGGTGGAGACCGGTGCGCTCTCGATCCCGAGCGCCGCGTTCAGCGTGCCGACCAGCCCGTCCACGCTCACGCCGGCCATCTGCGCCGCTTGCTCGACGGTCACCAGCCGGGCCATCACGCGCCGCAGCGTGCGGCTCCGGAGCTTCGCGAAGTGCGGCGCGGCGCTGGCGAAGACCTCGACCAGCGACTCGTCGCGCGCGAGGACGTCGCTCACGCGATCGCTCGGCGCGATGGGCGTGTGGGGAGCGGCCGGCCTCATGACCGCCTCCCGAGCGCGACGCGCGCGATCTGGCTGATGAACAGGAGCACTCCCGCGAGGAAGAGCGCGGCACCGCACTGCGCGACGATCGCCGAGCCGCTCCCGATCCCCGCCGCGAGGAACGCCACGGCCGGCGCCATGAGCGCGAGCTGCGCCGTGGCGACGCGCGCGGAGAACGTCTCAGCCACGGTGGGGACGGGCCCTTTCCCCATGCGGTCGCGGTAGCGCGCCGTCCACGCGAGGAGCGGGACGATCTTGTAGAAGAACCCGATGACGTAGAGCACGATCCCTCCGAGAAGCCCGATGGCGACGTACGCCGTGGCCAGCCGCGCGCGCGCCGGTCCCGCCGCGAGCACGACGGGGCCGAGCACCGCGCTCGCCGCCAGGAACGCCAGCGCGGACGCGGCGAAGCGCATCCCGACGTCGATCCTGCGCCGCACGCGCACGCGGTGAAACGCGTACGCCTGATACAGGAAGCACGCGACCCCGCCCTCCAGGAGCACCGCGCCGAGCCAGCTCACCACGCCCCACCGCGTGTTGAGCCCGATCGCGAGCGCGACCACGCCCGCGGGGAGGAGGGTGAGCGCGCGGCGCGTCCACCGCGTGTCGGCGCCGTGCGAGAGGAGGAACATCGGCAGCAGCCGGTGCGAGACGCCGACGATCATGACGAGCGCCCACCCCACGATCGCCACGTGCAGGTGCGTGGCGAGCACGCGGAGCCGCGCCGCGGCGATGAAGCCCGTGTGCAGGTTGTGCAGCAGGATGACGCCGAGCACGAGCGTCGAGGCGAGGAAGGTGATCGCCATGGCGACGGCGGCCCAGGTGACGTCCCGCGACCGCGCGCGCGGCAGCGTGGCGCCGACGTTGCTCACGCCGAGCACGATGCCGGTGGCCACGAGCGCGATCCCGGCGTGGTGGAGCGCGAGCGAGTTGGCCGCGACTCCCGTCGCGAAGAGACCGGCGCCCGGCGCGAACGTCCAGAAGCTCGCGTGGCCGAGCCGCGTGGAGCGGACCGGTGCACCGAGCGCGACGGGGAGCAGCTGGTAGAGCGCGCCGAAGATCGTCGTCGTGAGCCAGCCGAGCGTGAAGAAGTGCGTGACCCCGGCGACGTGCGGCGACGGATACGCGCCCAGCGCCAGCTCGGGGGCGATCCACACGAGCCCGATCGCGCCGGCGAGGAGGTAGAACAGCGCCGCCGCGAAGTGCTCGCCGGCGAGCCGCATCGATCGTGCGGCCGGCGTCATCGGCATCATCGGCATCGGCGCCCCCCCGGCCGGGGGCGGCGGTGAGGCGGCCGCGCCGGGTCGCATCGCCATCGTCATGCGAGCCCCTCGTGGGCGTCGTCGGTGCGCGCGGAGCAGTGCATGCGCGAAGGATCGCCCCCGTGGCCAGCGTGCGATGTGACGGATGTCGCACCGTGTGACAACAGTCACGCGCGGCCGGACGCGGCGCGGCGACACTTCCCGTGACGCTCGCATCATCCCCGACCCCGTGAGGAGGCTCGCCATGGAGACCGTGAAGACGCTCGACCCCGCCTGGACCGTGAACGAGACGGTCGCCCGCTACCCCGCGACGGCGGCGGTGTTCAACCGCTTCGGCATCGACACCTGCTGCGGCGGCGGCGTGCCGATCGCCCTGGCCGCGGCGCGCGAGGGGATCGACTCCGGCGCGTTGCTCGCCGCGCTGCTCGCCGCGCTGCACGAGGTGGCGGAGCGCTCGTGAACACGTACGACGTGCGCGCCATCGCCGCCGGCGCGGTGGCGGTGAGCCCCGACCGCCCGGTGAGCACGCTGGTCCACGACGCGCCCGGCGCCCGGCTCGTGGTGTTCCGCATCGCGCCCGGCCAGCGCGTCGCGCCACACACGAGCCCCTCCACGGTCGTGCTCTCGGTCGTGTCGGGGAGCGGGCTCGTGTCGGGGCGGGACGGCGAGCGCGCCGTGAGCGCGGGGACGGTGGTGACGTTCGAGCCGAACGAGCTGCACGGGATGCGCGCGACCGACGAGACGATGGTCATCCTTGCCGTCATCGCGCCGCGCCCATAGATAGGGCATGCACTCACTCGTTCGTCGTTACATCAAGACCGCCATCGCCTTCCTCGCGGTCGGGCTCGCGATCGGCGGGTGGATGATCGTGCGCCGGGAGCTGTGGGGGCGGTACCCGAGTGCCTACGAGATCAGCGCGCACACGCACGCGATCTTCGTGGGGTTCGTCATGATGATGATCCTCGGCGTCGCGCTCTGGCTCTTCCCGCGCCCCGAGAAGACCGACGACCGGTACCGCCCCGCGCTCGCCGGCGCCGCGTACTGGATGCTCACCCTCGGCACCGCGGCCCGTGTGCTCGGAGAGCTGCTCCGGATCGCCGTCGGCGCCGTGTGGTTGCGGTGGGCCGTCGTGTTGAGCGGGCTCCTGCAGATCGCCGCGCTGCTCCTCTTCTTCTACACGATGTGGTCGCGCATCCGCCCCGTGGGGAGCCAGGCGCGCGAGGCGAAGGGGGAGCGGTTCTGACCATGTGTCAAGCGTGTGTCATCCGTCATGCGGCCGGCGGTCCAGCCCGCTATATTTCGCCGCCATGACCACCACCAGGAACATGATCGGCTCGGCTGCGCGCCCGCTCATCATCCAGGGAGGGATGGGGGTG
>JADGGM010000397.1 GCA_019689955.1 Gemmatimonadaceae bacterium | reverse complement strand
AAGGGGCGGGTGGGGGCGACGACTCGGTCGACCCTGCGCCTGGGATGATGGCGCGCGTGCTCGGCTGCCCCGCGCGCATGCTGGACGCGGCGCGTGGCCGCGCGCGCGCCGATTCGCTTGCTTCGGACTGTAAATGGCGATAGCTTCACAGCTTATGCATTTTCAGGACCTCCCGGCGCGGGTGGCCGAAGTGCGGGAGCGCATTGCCGCCGCCGTGGCGCGCGGAGGGCACGCGCAGCAGGTGACGATCGTCGCAGTCACGAAGACGCACGGTCCCGAGGCGGTGCGAGCCGCGTGGGATGCCGGGCTTCGCGACGTGGGGGAGAATCGCGTCCAGGAGGCGCTCCGGAAGATGGAGTGCGTGGACGTCCCGGTGCGCTGGCACCTGATCGGTCACCTGCAGCGCAACAAGGTGAAGGCGCTCGATCACTTCGCCCTCGTGCATTCGATCGACAGTGCACGGCTGGCGGATGCGGTGAACGCCTACGGGCTCGCCCGAGGGCGGGCGGTGGAGGCGCTGGTGCAGGTGAACGTCGTAGGGGAGGCGACCAAGGGCGGCTTCGCGCCCGACGAATGGGCGGCTGAAGCCGAGCGGTTCACCGCCCGTGCGGGAATCAGCGTCGTCGGCGTGATGACGATGGCGCCGCTCGCGGCCGACGAGGCTATGTTGCGGCGCGTGTTTCAGGGCGCGCGTTCGGCGCGCGAGCTGTTCGTGGCCGCGGGGCATCCAGCGTACGCGCTGTCGATGGGGATGTCGAACGATTTCGAGGTCGCGGTCGAGGAGGGGGCCACGATGGTCCGCTTGGGCACCATCCTGTTTGGAGCGAGGGACACATGACCGACGAAGCTTTTCATCTGTCACCGCTCGATGTGCGGCGCTGGGACTTCGGCGCCAAGACGTTCCGCGGCTACGACGACAAGAAGGTCGAGGACTTCCGCAATCAGGTCGCGGACGAGCTGGAGCGCCTCACGCGGCAGTGCCAGGAGCTGGAATCGAAGGCGCGCGGCTTCCACGAGCAGCTCCGCGCATTCCGCGAGCGCGACAAGGCGCTCAACGACGCGCTCGTCTCGGCGCAGCAGCTCCGCTCCGAGATCCGCGAGCAGGCGGAGCGCGAAGCGCAGCTCATCCTGCGCGAGGCGCGCGCCGAAGGGGAGCGCCTCGTGGACCAGGCCCGCGCCGAGGTCCGCCGCCTCGAGGCGGAGATCGCCGCGCTCGAGAAGTCGCGCATCGCGTACGTGGGGCAGCTCCGCGTCCTCATCGAGCGGCAGCTCGCGGAGCTCAACGCGACCGACGTGCCCATGCCCACGATCCGCCCGGCGACACCGGAGCCCGAGGGCACGGACCAGCGCACGCACATGAAGACCCCCGCTTGGCTGGAGTCGCTCGTCAAGGAATGAGCGAACTTCGGCTCGATGACCCCAGGCTGGCGCACGGGCGCATCGCGCCGCATCGCGCGCACACGAGCGAGGAGGTCGCCGTCGCCGTCGCGGCGGTGCGCGACGTCTACGCCGGGACGCCGCGCGTCGCGATCATCCTGGGCACCGGGCTCGGCGCGCTCGCGCGCGACATCCAGGTCGAGCACGTCATCCCGTACACCGACATCCCGGGTTTCCCGCTCTCCACGGTGGAATCGCACGCCGGACGCCTGCTGTGCGGGACACTCGCCGGAACGCCGGTCGTCGCGATGCAGGGGCGGCTCCACCTGTACGAGGGGTACTCCGCGCAGCAGGTGACCTTCCCCGTCCGCGTCATGCGCGCACTCGGCGCGGGGACGCTCGTCGTCTCCAACGCCTGCGGGGGGATGAACCCGCTGTGGAACCCGGGCGAGCTCATGCTGATCGCCGACCACATCAACCTCCTCGGCGCCAACCCGCTCGTCGGCCCGAACGACGACCGGCTCGGCCCGCGCTTCCCCGACATGTCGGCGCCGTACGACGCCGAGCTGCGCGCGCTCGCCCGCGAGGTGGCGGCCGAGCAGCGCATCGTGCTGCGCGAAGGGGTGTACGTGGCCGTGCTCGGCCCGAACCTGGAGACGCGCGCGGAGTATCGCTTCCTCCGCGCCATCGGAGCGGACGTCGTCGGGATGTCAACCGTACCCGAGGTGATCGTCGCCGTGCACGGCGGGATGCGCGTGCTCGGGCTCTCGATCATCACGGACCGCTGTCTCCCCGACGCCCTCGAACCTGCAACCCTGGAACAGATCGTCGCCGTCGCCAGCGCCGCCGAGCCCAAGCTCGCGGCCGTGGTGCGCGGCGTGGTGGAGCGCCTGTGACCGCCGTCGACTCGTCCGTGAAACCCTATCGCCTTCTTCCCCCCGAGCTCCCCGCCGACGTGCTGGAGCAGGAGATCCTCGAGCGCTGGGCCGCGGAAGACCTGCTCGCCCAGACGCTCCGCGAGCGCGAGGGGGCCCATGACTTCGTCTTCTACGAGGGACCGCCCACCGCCAACGGCCGCCCCGGGATCCACCACGTCTTCGCGCGCACCGTGAAGGACCTCTTCTGCCGCTATCGCGTGATGAAGGGGTACCGCGTGCTGCGGAAGGCCGGGTGGGACACCCACGGGCTCCCGGTCGAGATCGAGGTGGAAAAGCAGCTCGGGATCAGCGGGAAGCAGCAGATCGAGGAGGTCGGCGTCGAGACGTTCAACCGCCTCTCCCGCGAGAGCGTGTGGAAGTACAAGCAGGACTGGGAGAAGCTCAGCGAGCGCATCGGCTACTGGCTCGACTACAGCGACCCGTACATCACGTACGCCAACGAGTACGTGGAGAGCGTGTGGTGGGCGCTGGCGACGCTGCACGGGAAAGGGCTGCTCTATCGCGGCCACAAGATCCTCCCGTACTGCCCGCGCTGCGGCACGGCGCTTTCCAGCCACGAGGTGGCGCTCGGCTACCAGGACGTGAAGGACCCGAGCGTGTACGTGACGATGGCGCTCGAGGGGGATGGCGGCCGCGGCCGGCGCATCCTGGTGTGGACGACGACGCCGTGGACGCTCATCTCCAACGTCGCGCTCGCGGTGAACCCGGAGCTGCAGTACGTGGAGCTGGCGCGCCGCGACCGCGAGGAGCCGACGCTCATCCTGGCGGAGGACCGTGCGCCCGCGGTGCTGGGGGAGGATTTCACCGACCGGTGGCGCGTGGCGCAGCGGATGCCGGGGAGCGCGCTCGCGGGGCTCCGCTACCGGCGGCCGTTCGACTGGGTGCCGTTCGGCGCCGGCGTGCACGAGGTCATCGTCGCGGAGTCGTTCGTCTCGGCCGAGGACGGGAGCGGCGTCGTGCACATGGCGCCGGCGTTCGGCGCGGACGACTATGCGGCGGGGCAGCGGCACGGGCTCGCGTTCCTGCAGCCCGTGAACCTGCGCGGCGAGTTCCCGGCCGAGATGCCGATCGTGGGCGGGATGTTCGTGAAGCAGGCGGACCCGCTCATCATCGAAGAGCTGAAGCGCCGCGGGGCGCTGTGGAAGGTGGCGGTGATCGAGCACGCGTACCCGCACTGCTGGCGCTGCGACACCCCGCTCCTGTACTACGCGCGCGAGTCGTGGTTCGTGCGGACCACGGCGTTCCGCGACGCGATGCTCGCGCGGAACGCGCGCATCGACTGGCATCCGCCGGAGGTCGGGGAGGGGCGGTTCGGGGAGTGGCTCAAGAACAACATCGACTGGGCGCTCTCGCGTGACCGGTACTGGGGGACCCCGCTCCCGGTGTGGGTGTGCGACGCGGACCCGTCGCACGTGGAGGCGATCGGGAGCTTCGCCGCGCTGGCCGAGCGCTGGGGGCAACCGTTGCCGAGCGACTTCGACCCGCACAAGCCGCACGTGGACCGGTACACCTGGCAGTGCGCGCACCCCGAGTGCACCGGGACCATGCGGCGTGCGCCGGAGGTGATCGACACGTGGTTCGACTCCGGGTCGATGCCCTTCGCGCAGTGGCACTATCCGTTCGAGAAC
>JADGGM010000396.1 GCA_019689955.1 Gemmatimonadaceae bacterium | reverse complement strand
TGACGTCTTGTCTCGTGGGCTCGTTGTTGTGTATAAGAGACAGGGTCGAAGGTGACGAGGACGCTGTGGAGCTGCATCTCGCGCGAGCGCGCGACGATGCGGCGGAGCACGTCCCAGTGCCCGCGATGCACGCCATCGAACGTCCCCACGGTGACCACGGTACCCGGGGAGTCGGGGGGGAGCCCGGAGTCGCGCCAGGTGCGGAAGAGCTCAGGCATCGCGGAGCACCACGCGGGGCTGCCACCGCTCTCCGCGCCGCTCGCCGATGGCGACGACGGCGCCGTCGGGGTCCACGAGCGCGGCGCGCGGGGCAAGCGACGTCGCCGGAACGTCCTGGCCGCGCGCCACGCGCACGAGCGCGGGTTCGTCGATCCGCTCGACGGGGAGCGATGGCATCGCGTCGAGCACGGGGCGGAGCGTCGCGCGCCCGGCGCGCACGTCGTCGAGGGATGCGGCGTCGGACACGGTGAACGGGCCGCTCCGCACGCGGCGGAGCGCGGTGAGGTGGGCGGCGCTCCCGGCGAGCCGGCCGAGGTCGCGCGCGAGGGCGCGGATGTAGGTGCCGGCGCCGCAGGTGATGGTGACGTCGATCTCGTCGAGCCGCCAGGCGCGCAGCTCCCACCGGTCCACGCGCACGCGTGCGGGGGCGAGGGCGATCGCCTCGCCGCGGCGCGCGGCGTCGTAGGCGCGGCGACCGCCCACTTTCTTGGCGGAGAAGGCGGGGGGAAGCTGATCGAGCGTTCCGGTGAGCGCGGTCATCCCCCGCTCCACCGCATCGCGCGCGGGGAGCGGGGCGCGCACGGTGACGTCGCCGGTGGCGTCGTCCGTCGTGGTCTCGGCGCCGAAGCGGATCGTGGCCTCGTACACCTTGGGCTCCCCTTCGACGTACGGCAGGAGCCGCGTCGCACGCCCGACGAGGAGGACGAGAAGCCCGGTCGCGAAGGGGTCGAGGGTCCCGGCGTGGCCGATCCGGCGGACCCCGAGCGCGCGGCGCGCGGCGGCGACCACGTCGTGCGAGGTGACACCGGCGGGCTTGTCGACCAGGAGCACGCCGTCAGCTTGCCGCGTCCCCATCGGGTGGCGGAGGCTGGTTCGCGGGGGCGTCCGCGCGGAGCTGGGACAGCAGCGATTCGATCCGCGCGGCGCGCTCGAGGGTCCGGTCGAGCCGGAACTCGATCTCGGGGGCCACGCGCAGCCGGAGCGCCCGGGCCACGCGCGGGCGCAGGTGCCCGGCGAGGCTGGCGAGTCCCTCGAGCGTCTTCGCGCGTTCGTCGTCGGATCCCATCACGCTCACGTAGACGCGCGCGTGCCGCAGATCGTTGGTGACGTCGACGCCGGTGACGGTCACGAAGCCGACGATGCGGGGGTCCTTCACCCCCTCGGTGAGAAAGCTGGCCACTTCTTCCCGGATGGCTTCCGCCACGCGGTCGGCCCGACGGTTGTTCGTTGCCATGGTCACATCCACTCGCGCGCCGCCACCCCCGGGGGGCGGGCCCGCGCGCGCCACGCACGCGCCGCCCGGCACCCCGAGGTCCCGTCTCGCGTCCGGCTAAAAGAACGTCCTCACACTATCGATGATCCGGCACCCGGCCGACGATGCCACGACTCGGTCGAGCGATTCCAGCACCGACTCGGCGTGCCGCCGGTCGCCGGCCACGAGGCACGCGGTGAGCTCCGCGCGCTGCCACGTGTCCTGGCTCCCGGTCTCGGCCACCGATACGTTGAACTCGTTGCGCAGACGCGCCTTGACGCGCGAGAGCACCGATCGCTTCTCCTTCAGCGAATGCGACGCGGGGACGTGGAGGTCCCACGTGATCGCGGCGATGATCATGCGCGGGTCAGAGCGTTCTGGCCACTTCCTCCGTCCGGTAGCACTCGATCACGTCGCCGACCTTGACGTCGTTGAAGTTCTCGATCCCGATCCCGCACTCGAAGCCCTCGCGCACCTCGCGCACGTCGTCCTTGAACCGGCGGAGCGAGGCGATGTTGCCGTCGTACACCTCGACGCCGTCGCGGATCACGCGCACCTTCCCCTGCCGCGAGATGACGCCGCTCCGCACGTACGACCCGGCGATCACGCCGACGCGCGGCACGCGGAACAGCTCGCGCACCTCGGCCTCGCCGAGGGTGACCTCGCGCTGCTCGGGGCGCAGCATCCCGGAGAGCGCCGCGCGGACGTCGTCGACGGCTTCGTAGATGACGCGGTAGAGCTTGATCTCCACGCCTTCGCGCTCGGCCGCCGCGCGCGCGTTGTTGTCGGGGCGCACGTGGAAGCCGATGATGATCGCGCCGGACGCCTTGGCGAGGAGGATGTCGCTCTCCGAGATCGCGCCGACGCCGCGGTGGACGATGTCGATCTTCACCTCGGCGTTGGAGAGCTGCCCCAGCGCGTCGGCGAGCGCCTCGGCCGGGCCGCCCTGGTCCGCCTTGATGAGGAGCGGGAGGGTGCGCGCCTGGCCGGCCGCGGCCTGCGACATGAATTCCTCGAGGGAGATCGACGCCCGCGAGGTGCGGCGGCTCTTGGCCTCGCGATCGAGCCGCTGGCGGCGCTGCGCGATCTCGCGCGCCTCGGCGGCATCCTCGACGACGATGAGCTGGTCGCCGGCCATCGGGACCCCCTCGACGCCGAGCACCTGCACCGGGATCGCCGGACCGGCCTCGCTGACCGACTTCCCGCGCTCATCGAGCATGGCGCGGACGCGGCCGGAGTACATGCCGCAGATGAAGTCGTCGCCCACGCGCAGGGTGCCGTTCTGCACGAGCACCGTGGCCACGGGCCCCTTCCCCGGGTCGAGCTGCGCTTCGACGACGGTCCCGACCGCGCGGCGGTTGGGGTTCGCCTTGAGCTCGAGGATGTCGGCCTGGAGCAGCACCTGCTCGAGGAGCTCGTTGACGTTGGTCCCCTTCTTCGCGGAGATCGGCGTGGCGAGCGTGGTGCCGCCGAACTCCTCGAGCACGACGCCGTGCTGGAGGAGGTCCTGCTTGACCTTCTGCACGTTGGCCGACGGGAGGTCGATCTTGTTGATCGCGACGACGATCGGCACGCCGGCGTTCTTGGCGTGCGAGATCGCCTCGACGGTCTGCGGCATCACCTGGTCATCCGCGGCGACGACGAGCACCACGAGGTCGGTGACCTGGGCGCCGCGCGCGCGCATGGCGGTGAAGGCTTCGTGCCCCGGGGTGTCGAGGAAGGTGATCTGCCGCCCGTCGGGGAGGGTGACGTGATAGGCCCCGATGTGCTGCGTGATCCCCCCCGCCTCGCCGGCGACGACGCTGGACTTGCGGATGTAGTCGAGGAGCGAGGTCTTCCCGTGGTCGACGTGCCCCATGATCGTGACGACCGGGGGGCGCGGGACCAGGTCCTCGGGGCGGTCCTCTTCCGCCTCGGCGGTCGCGGCGGCGTACTCTTCCTCGCGCACGGCCTGGAAGCCGAACTCGCCGGCGATGAGCTCGATCTGGTCGAAGTCGAGCCGCTGGTTGATCGTGACCATGAGCCCGAGGTTCTTGAAGGCGAAGGCCACGATCTGGGTAGGCGGGATCTTGAGGATCGACGCGAGCTCGCTGACGGTGATGAACTCGTTCACGCGCACGGTGGTGCGCTCGCGCTCGGCCTCGGCGGCGCGCTGCGCCTCGAGCTCCTCGCGGTAGGACGAGTCTTCGGAGCGGCGCGGGCCGCGGCGCGGCGGGGCGCCGCGGAGCGCGGTCATGGTGCGCGAGATGTTGGCCGTCACCGCTTCCTGGTCCACGGTGCCGCGCTTCCCCTTCTTCCGCTTGCCGCCGCGCTTCTCCTCGCGGCGCGCGCTCCCCGGCACGCCCGCGGGCGCGCCCGGCGCCGCGGAGGCGACGGGACGCGGTGGGAAGGGCGTGGACGAGGCGACCGGCTTGGGGCGCGGGGGTCCGGGAACGACCGGGCGCGGGCGCTGCCAATCGGGGCGCTCCTGCCC
>JADGGM010000395.1 GCA_019689955.1 Gemmatimonadaceae bacterium | reverse complement strand
GCCCCCGCCTCGCCATCACCCTCGGCGACCCCCGCGGCATCGGCCCCGAGATCGTCGCCAAGGCGCTCGCCACCCCCGCGGTGCGCGACGCGTGCGAGGCCGTCATCGTCGGCCCCGACGGGCTCTCCGTCCCCGTGGACGTGTCCGTGGGCGCGTGGAGCGCGCGCTGCACCGTCGCCGACGCCGGCCGCATCGCCGGGACCGCGATCGAGCGCGCCGCTGCGCTCGCCCTCGCCGGCACGGTGCAGGGGATCGTCACCGCGCCCATCGACAAGGCCGCGCTCCTCGCCGGCGGCTACCGCTACCCCGGGCACACCGAGATGCTCGCCGCCCTCACCGGCGCGACGGTCGCGATGATGCTCGCCTCGGACCGCCTGCGCGTCGTGCTCGCGACCACGCACATCCCGCTCCGCGACGTTCCCTCGCGCCTCACACGCGAAGGGATCATCGAGAGCGCGCGCGTCACGCGCGCCGGGCTGCGGGACTGGTACGCGATCCCCGAGCCGCGCATCGCCCTCTGCGCGCTCAACCCGCACGTCGGCGACGGCGGACGCTTCGGCCGCGAGGACGACGAGCTCCTCGCCCCCGCCGCGCGCGAGGCCGGGATCGCCGGCCCCTTCCCGGCGGACACCGTCTTCGTCCGCGCCATGCGCGGCGCCTTCGACGCCGTGATCGCGCCCTACCACGACGTCGGGATGACGGCGATCAAGGTCGCCTCCTTCGGGAGCGCGGTGAACGTCACCCTCGGGCTCCCCTTCCCGCGCACCTCACCGGACCACGGCACCGCGCTCGACATCGCCGGCCAGGGGATCGCCGACCCGTCGAGCTTCGTGCACGCGGTCCTCGAGTGCGCGCGCATCGCCGCGCATCAGAGCGGGAGCCAGTAGCTCGCCTTCACCAGCACCATGTTCGTCGGCGGGATCGCGAAGAGGCGCCCCGCGTCGCGCCCGAGCGCGAACGAACCGTCCGCCAGCTCCCCGTGCCGCTCCTGGCTCCAGACGACGTAGAGCGTCGACCCCGGGCGGTACTCCCACCGCAGCACCGCGTTCACGTTCAGCTCCTTCCGGTTGAAGTCCGGCGCCCCGAAGGAGAAGTCGGCCGTCCCATCGGTGTCCAGGTCGACGGCGTAGACGCGGTTCGCCGCGTCGAACGCGAGCTGCGCGGGCGCGTACGGCACCACGCGCTCCTCCGGCCGCGCTGCGCGCGGGGCGCGCACCTCGGCGAAGCGCCCGTACCGCCCCGCGCTCACGAACGGCTGGGCGTAGAGCTGCAGCGTGAGCGTGGGGGCGAACGCATAGTCCACGCGCGTCGTGAGCGACACCGTCGTCTCGTCCAGCCGCGCCAGCACGTAGTGCGGCACGCCGAGCGCGCGCGGCTGGCCCACGTACTGCCAGCCGTTCACCAGGCGCGTGTAGGCCGGCGTCAGCGTGAGCGCCAACCGGTCCACCGCGCGCCACGCTACCGTGGGCGCGAGCGACACTTCGTGGCTCGACGTCCCGGGCTCGCGGAAGAGCGTCGCGTCGAGCGCCACCTGCAGGCTCTTCCGCGTGTCGGTGGTGACGTTGGCCGTGAGCGTCTGTCGTGGCGGGAGCAGGAGCGCCGGGCCGCCGCGGAGCATCTCCGTGGAGAGCGCGGAGAGCTCCTGGTCCACGCTCAGCGAGGCGCTCCAGTAGCTGCGGAAGTCCGCGCTCGCGTTCGCGTTCACCACCGCCGCGCGCCGCTCCCCGCCGAAGCTCCACCCCACGCCGAGCTGGTTCGATCCCACGCTCCACCGGCGAATGAAGTGCCCCGCCTGGTAGCGCTGGTAGGCGACCGTCGCCGTGGCCAGGAGCCAGTCGGCGTTGCGTTGGAAGCCCACGTCGTTCACCTCGAAGCCCGGGGAGATCGCGTGCCCCACGAGCGACCAGTGCCACGCCCCACCGATCTTGGCCACGCGCCCCTGCGCCGCGAAGCCCGAGAGCGAGGTGCTCGTCGTGTCGTCGTGCAGGTGGCCGGCGTCGGGGCGCTGGAAGAAGTGCGTCGGGGCGTGGCGCAGCGCGGTCATCGCCGCCGCGCTCCCCTCCACGCGGCTCCCGAGCGCGAAGCCGCTCACTTCGTACGCGCCGTCGGCCCCGAAGCGGTGGCGCCCATCCACCCCCGCGGCCATCGCGCGCGCCGCCACGATGCTGTCGAGCGACGCGGTGCGCGCGCCGCGGTCGACCACGGTCGCGATCGCGCCGATCGCGCTCCCGCCGTTGCGAAAGTCCTTGGCCACGCGCGCCACACCGAAGACCGTGCGCGGCTCCACGCGCACGCGCCCCGCGTTCCCCGCGGCATCCACGAACCGCGCGTCCTCCGCGTCCGTGAGCGCCCCGAGCGCGCCGATCGACCACCCGTCGGCCGTGCGTCCGGAGAGCTTGGCCGCGCCGAGGAGCGTCGCGCTCGCCGGGACGTCGCTGAAGCGCGCCCCCGCCGGGACGCTCCCGTGCGGCGGGCGCCCGATGCGGCGCGAGTAGAACGGCTGCTCCGACGAGAACGTGTTCCCGCGCGTCGTGAACGGGAGCCCCGCGTTGAACTGGAACACGTTCGCCCCCTCCACGAACAGCGGCCGCCGCTCGGTGAAGAACGTCTCGAACGTCGTCAGGTTCACCTCCGACGGATCGGCCTCCACCTGCCCGAAGTCCGGGTGCACCGCGGCCGAGAGCGTGAGCGCCGGGGTGATCCGGAACTGCATGTCCGCCCCCGCCGACGGATCCGTCGCCACGCCGTTGCGGAACGGGTCGCCCGCGCGCGGCGGGGCGTGCGTCGCCGTCATGGCGGTGTAGGGCACCACCTCCAGCCGCGTCGGCGCGTGCGGGGGGACGATCCCCACCAGGTCGTTGAAGTGCGACACCACCCCCGCATACGTCGGGAGGCGCGGCGACCAGTCGGACGACTCCCCGATGCGCGCGCACCTCCGATACACGTTGAACCCCCACGTGAGCGTGGAGTCGTCCCCACCCGCGCCGTGCGGTGCGCCATACGGGAGCTGCGAGAACGGGATGCGGTACTCCGCCGCCCAGCCGAGCGAGTCGATCCGCGCCGCCCCCTCCCAGACCCCGTTCCACGCGTAGTCGTAGTTGATGTCGTCGAAGAAGAGCCCGTCCACCTGCACCCCGCGCGCGTTGATCCCCAGGCTGTACGCCGTGCGCCGGTCGTGGCGGCTGTCGATCTCCACGAAGATCCAGTCCGACCGGGCCTCGTCGTCGCGGCGCGGATACGGTGCCACGACGTTCTCCGGGGGCTCGAACGCACGCACCGCCACGTATACCGCGTGGTCGTCGAACAGCACCCGCGCCTCCGTACGCAGCGTCGCGGGCGCGCCGGGGTGCGGCCCCTGTTGCACGAAGTCGGTCGCCACCGGCGCGGAGGACCACGCGCGGTCGTCGAGCCGCCCGTCGATGCGCGGCGGCGTGCCGGCGATCCGCCGCGCCACGAGCGTGCGTGGGCGCAGGATCGCGCCCGCGTCATCGGCCGACCAGGAGGGCGCCGCGGCGGAGTCGCGTTGCGGTGCCCCACTCTGGGTGGGCGACGGGTACTGCCCAGCCAGCCGTGGTGCCATGAGCGGCGCCCCCGCCAGCGCGCCCAACGTCCCCCGGAGCACGATCCCGACCCATCGATGATACCGGACTCTGCGCATGCGGCCCCCGGCCAGGTGGCGGATATTCTTACCTTCTAAATCAGTAATAGAAGGTAATAAGATGCCGTCGCGCGACTTGTCAAGCGTCGTTTGGGGGCGATAAGTTTGTCCTCATGACGGACTCCGGAGCGAAGCTCGCGCGCGGCCGGGTCTGGACGGCTGATGAGATCGTCGGCGGCCACCCGGCGCTCGATTTCGTCAACACGGTGTCTCGCCACCTCCCGGAGGTGACAGGAGACCGGTTCCGCACCTTCGATGACCTCCTCACGTGGGGGGTGGCGACGGGGGTGCTGACGCTGGAGGAG
>JADGGM010000394.1 GCA_019689955.1 Gemmatimonadaceae bacterium | reverse complement strand
CCGCCACACCGCACCGCCTCCCCTTCGCCAACGGTCCTCCGCCCGCGCACCGCGCGTAGACCGTTCGCTCACCGCGACCACACCGTCGCCATCGATCATCACTCCCTGCGGAGGGGAAAGGGTAGGCATGTCATCCATGAGCTCCACGCGCGCGCGGCTCGCCGCGCGGCGCCTTCTCGTGCACGCCGGCGCCATCCTGATGCTCGCACCGGCGATCCACGCCCAGCAGCGCGACACCACCACGCGCGACAGTACCCGCGTCCGAACACTCCCTCCAGTGCGCGTCGTCGCCACACCCGCGCGGCAGGCCGACGCCGCGAGCGCGGTCACCATCCTCCCGACGGCCATCCGCACCACCCCCGCCACCAACGCGTGGGACATCGTGCGGCAGACCGCGGGGGTCGAGGTCCACCAGCAAGGGCAGGGCCCCGGCTTCGCCTCCGACGCCGTGATCCGCGGCTTCACCTCCGATCACTCGACCGACGTCGCGATCACGGTCGATGGAGTCCCGCTCAACCAGCCGGTGAACGGCCACGCCGAAGGGTACGCCGACTGGAACGAGATCCTCCCCGAGGCGGTCTCCAGGATCCGCGTGCTCAAGGGGCCGGTGTCGCCGTGGATCGGCAACTTCGCCATGGGCGGGGAGGTGGAGGTGGAGACGGTGCCGCTCGCCGTCGGGACGCGGGTGAGCGCACGGAGCGGCTCGTACGGCGACGGACGCGTCACGCTCGTCACCGGGACGGCGGGGGAGCATGGCGGGTTCGTGCTCGCGGGCGGGGCGCAGCGCGAGGACGGGTGGCGCCCCAACAGCCGGTCGAGCACGGAGCACCTGCTCTACAGCCGGAGCTGGACGTCGGGGGAGACGCACACGACCACGTTCGGCGCGAGCGGCTACGCGGCGCAGTGGGACTCGCCGGGGTTCCTCACGCTGGACCAGTTCGCGCACGGCGACGTGGCGCGCGCCGCGGACCGCACCGACGGCGGCTCCACGGCCACGGGGCTCGTGCGCGGGTCGATCGACCGCGCGGTGGGGCACGGGGTGCTGCATTCGCTGCTCTACGGGCGCGCGGGGATGTGGCACATCTTCCTCAACATCCCGCCGGAAGGGGGGATCGGCGAGGGCGCACCGTCGCAGACCGAGGAGCTGGACCGGCGGCTCGACGCGGGGGGGACGACGCGCTACGCGCGCCAGCTCGGCTCCGTGCACCTCATGGCCGGGGTGGACTACCGCGCCGTGCGCGCGAGCTATCAGCGCTACTTCACCACCCGGCGCGTGCGCGACAGCGTCTTCAGCTTCGACAACGGCGCGCCCGCGCGCCTCGATGCGACGTACGTCTCCGCGGCGCCGATCGTGGAGGCGCACTGGGAGCCGACCGCGCGGCTGAGCATCGGGCTCGGCGGGCGGATCGACTGGATGCGCTACGGCTCGAGCCCGCGCGGGCTCGGGAGCACGCACGACTCGCACGTGGTGGCGAGCCCGAAGGTGAGCGCGCTCTATCACCTCACGCCGGCGCTCTCCGCGTACGCCGCGTTCAACGGCGGCTTCCGCGCGGCCGACGGGTCGATCGCCGAGCCGAGCCTCGCGCCGAGCCGCGCGTGGGCGAGCGAGGCCGGCGTGCGCGCGTCGGCGGACCACGTGGAAGGGTCCGTGGCGCTCTTCGACGTCGAGGTGACGAACGAGCAGACCTTCAACCCGGTGACGCAGGAGACGATCGCCAACGGCCGGAGCCGGCGGCGCGGGGTGGAGCTCGACGGCCGCGTGGGGATCACGCCGGCCGTGGCGCTCTTCGCCCACGCCACGATCAACGACGCGCACTACCTGCGCCTGGTGAACGACGAGGGAGAATCGCTCGCCGGGACCCCGGTGTTCGGCGTGGCACGCGCCACGGTGGAGAGCGGGGTGGACTTGCAGTACCGCGGCGCGCTCGGCTCGATCTGGGCCGCGTACACGGGACCCTTCACCCCCATCGCGGAACCGGAGGCGCGGACGTCGCCCTACACGCTCGTCAACATGCGCGGGACCATCCCGCTCACCGGGGCGTGGTCGCTCGCTCTGGGGGTGCAGAACATCCTCGACCGGTCGTACCCCGAGGTACGCGCGAGCGGGTTCGTGAGCCCCGGCCAGCCGCGCACCGTGCTCCTCACGGTGCTCTGGGGCGGGGCCCCGTGAGGCGAGCCGGAGCGAGGCCCCGCCGCGACGCGCAGCGTCGCACCGGGGCCACGCTCGGTGCCGCAAACCGGAGTGCTCGCGATGTCACTCGTTGGTGACGTAGCTGCCCTTTGCCGCCGTTCGCTCACTCGGATCTCGCGACCGTGCGCACGACGGCGGCGAGGGTCTTCTCGATTCGCGGCCAGGTTGCGTCGGACTGGAGGTCGAGGGTGAAGACGGTGCCGCCCTGGTCGCGGTGGGCGGCGAGGTAGGCGACGCCGGCGGCGAGGATGGCGAAGAGGGTGGTGAGGTCGAGGAAGGGGGGAACGGGGAAGCGGGCGCGGAGCTGCTCGAGGAGGCGGGTGGTCTCTCGTTCGCGAGCGGCCGCGGTCTCTTCGGTGAGCGCGTTGGACTCGGCCAGCTCGCGCGCGACGGCCTGGCGAAGGAGCGGGCGGTCGCGGAGCTCGCGCGCAATGGCGAGGAGTGGGGCGAGAAGGGCACGATCGAGCGTGGGCGCGGCGGCGGCGCGCTCCGCTTCGGGCCAGAGACGGCGGTCGCGCGCGAGGCGGGCAAGGATCTCGGGGAGCCCGCCGAAGTACCGGTAAATGAGCACTTTGTCGACCCCCGCCTCGGCGGCGAGGGCGTTCACCCCCAGCTCGGCGAACCCCGAGCGCATGAGCATCCGCTCCGCCGCGCTCAGCAGCCGCCCTTCCGTATCGCGCCGGTCACGCGCCATGTGAGCTCTCATGGTGAAAGTCACCGATCGGTGACATGCGCGAATGTTGTCACCGAGAGGTGACTTGTCAAGGAGACGGTGCCGGCGAAGCGCTTCTCGCGGGGGGGAACGGGTGGCTCATGGATTGCTCGTCTCACGCGCAGCCGCTTCCCCGGCGGACGGGGGGACTGTAACGTGTTGTTCCAGTCGCTCCGGGTGCGCGGCTGTGCGGTCCTGGTAGGGGAGGGACTGCTCTCACTCACATTCGCGCCATCGCTGGCGGCTGTCGTACGGCAAGGGTCGTGTCATGCGTGCTTCGCGTCTGGTCGTCCCGCTGGTGCTCATCGCGAGCGGGCTCGCGTTCCTCTCGTGCGGGGGTGATGGCAACGGGCCGACGGGGGGCGTGCCGACGGTGCAGATCTCCCCGGACACCGATTCGCTGGAGATCGGGGCCACGACGACGCTGCAGGCCACGGTGCGCGACGCGAACGGCGCCCCGGTGCAGAACGCGCAGGTGTTCTGGAACACCGAGAACCCACAGATCGCGACGGTCTCGGACCAGGGGGTGGTGACGGCCGTCGGGTTGGGCACGGTGCGGATCGCGGCGAGCTCGCAGGGGCGGTCGGCGCTGGCGTCGATCACGGTGATCCCCAAGCCTGTGGCTTCGGTGACGGTCAAGCCGTCGTCCTGGACACTCACGGTCGGCCAGACCGTGCATCTCCAGGCGACGCCGCTCGACGCCAACGGGACGGCGCTCAGCGGGCGCGTCGTGACGTGGTCGAGCAACAACGCCTCGGTGGCGGCGGTCGACGAGACGGGGTTCGTGTCGGCGCTGGCACCCGGGAGCGCGACGATCACGGCGACGAGCGAGGGGAAGAGCGGGACCGCGACGATCACGGTGAACCTCCCCAGCGCCGCGAGCGTGTCGCTCGACAAGACGAGCGTCACGATCACCGTGGGGCAGACCGCGCAGCTCACGGCCACGGTGAAGGATGCCAACGGCGCCACGATCAACGGCGCGCCGGTGACGTGGACGTCGAGCGCGCCCGGGGTGGCGAGCGTGTCGGCGTCGGGGCTCGTGACGGGGGTGAGCACGGGGGCGGCGACGATCA
>JADGGM010000393.1 GCA_019689955.1 Gemmatimonadaceae bacterium | reverse complement strand
CCGCGCTTGCGACGCCGCGCCGGGGCGGGTGAGCCGGGCGGGGCGCGGCCGCGGGGCGGGGGGGGCCCCGCCGGTCCCCGCATGGAAGGCGGCCGACGGAACGGCTGCGGCCGCGAGGGCCACGCCGAGGCCAACGATGGTGGTGCGCAACATGGTTCCCTCCGTGCTCAATCATCGAACCGCACAGGTCGTGCTCTCTCGCGAGGGGAGACGCCGGCCGCGGCGCGACTTGCACACGTCCGCGCCAGGTGTAGAGTTTTCCAGAAGTTCCGCGCGCGCGGGGGCCCCGGCCGGGGGCGTTCCGCCGCCCGCGGTCTCGCCGAGGGTTCGCGCGTGGCCGATTCCGTGCTCGCACCGGTTCGCCCGATCTTCCGCTCGCTCGCCGTTACGATCGTCCCCGACGCCGCCGCGCTCGACGAGCGCGCCTGGGGCGAGGTGGAGCAGCACATCGAGGAAGCGCTCCGCCAACGCGTGCCGCGCATGCGCCGCCAGCTCCGGCTCCTCGTGCGCGCGCTCGACGTCCTCCCGGTCACGCGCTACGGCCGGCCGTTCACGAAGCTCGACCCCGCCCGCCGCACCCGCGTGCTCGAGCGCGTCGAGCGCTCGCGCGTGCTCCTCCTCCGGCGCGGCGTCTGGGGGCTGCGCACGCTCGTGATGCTCGGCTACTACGGCCGCCCCGAAGCCGCTCGCGCGATCGGCTATCGCGCGAGCCCGCTCGGGTGGGAGGCGCGGCGATGACCGAGCGACGGTACGACATCGTCATCATCGGCTCGGGCGCCGGCGGCGGGACCGTGGCGTATGCGCTCCGCGACATAGTCCGCGACGGCGTGCGCATCCTGGTGCTCGAACAGGGGCCGCGCCTCCGCGACGACGAGTTCACCGGGCGCGAGCTGGAGATGGCCGGCGCGCTGTACGAGGACGGCGGCGGCTTCCTCACCGCTGACGGGACGATGACGCTCGCCTTCGGGCGCGCGTACGGCGGGTCCACGGTCGTGTACACGGGGACGTCGCTCATCGCCCCGGAGCGCGTGATCCGCACCTGGAACGTCCGCGGGCTGGACCACGCGGACCTCGCGCGGCGCTCCCGCGTGTACATGGAGCAGAACCACGTGCACCTGCTCCCGGCGGAGCTGATCAACGAGAACAACCAGCTCTTCGTCACCGGGTGCGCGCGGGCGGGGTATCAGTCGGCGCAGTTCCCGGTGAACGTGCGCGGGTGCCGCGGCTCGAGCCTGTGCAACCTCGGCTGCCCGAACGCGGCCAAGCAGGGGACGAACCGCGTGCAGCTCCCCGCGGCGGAGCGCGACGGCGTGGAGGTGGTCACGCGCGCGGAGGCGCTGCACATCCACGAGCGATCGGTCGTCGTCCGGGTCCACGAGGTGCCCGCGGGGGGGAAGGGGCTCCCGTCCGAGTGGGCGCCCGGCGACTACCGCGTGCACGCCGGGGTGATCGTCGTCGCGGGCGGCGCCGTGGGGTCGCCGACGCTCCTCCTGCGATCGGGGTTCGGCGCGCACCTGCCGCGGCTCGGCGAAGGGTTCACGGCGCACCCGGCGCACATTCTCGTAGCCGAGCACCCGCGGGCGATCACGAACGACGTGGGGCACCCCAAGAGCTACTACGTGGACCGCGCCGCGGAAGAGGGGTACGTGCTCGAGACGTGCATGTATTTCCCCTTCACCACGGCGAAGAACCTCACCGGGTTCGGCGAGCGGCACGCGCAGCTCATGCGCGCGTTCCCGCGGCTCCAGATGATCCTCGTGCTCGCGTGCGACCACGCGACCCCGGGCAACCACGTCGCCGTCGACGCGCGCGGGCGCCCGGTCGTGCACTACCGCTTTACCGAGCCGGTGATCGGCGCGTTCGTGCGCGCGACGCGCGCGGCGGCGCGCATCTTCTTCGCGGCGGGCGCCGTGCGCGTGCACGCGCCGTCGGCCGATCCACCGCTCATCGAGGCGCGCGATGCGCATCGCATCGATGCGCTGATCCACGCGCGCCACTTCCTCCCCGGGACGATCTCGGTCTCCGCCGCGCACCTCATGGGCGGGTGCGGGATGGGGACGAGCGTCGCCGACTCGGTGACCGATGCGTTCGGCCGCGTGCACGGCGTCCCGTGGCTCAGGGTGGCGGACGCGAGCCTCTTCCCCGATGCGCTGGAGATCAACCCGTACGTGACGATCATGGCGTTGGCCGACCGCGTGGCCGAGGGGATTCGCCGCGAGGCGCGCTCGCTCCTCGGCGTGCAACGGGCCGGAGCGACTGCATGAGGCTCTCCGGCGCCCAGCTCGTGGTGCGCGCGTTGGAGGACGAGGGGATCCCGTTCACGTTCGGGATTCCCGGCACGCACAACATCGAGCTGTACGATACACTCGCCGAGTCCGATCGCGTCTACCCCGTCCTCGTGACCGACGAGCAGAGCGCGTCGTTCATGGCCGACGCGGTGTGGCGGGCGTCGGGGAAGCTCGGCTGCGTGAACGCGGTGCCGGGGGCCGGGCTCACGCACGCGATGTCGGGGATCGCGGAAGCGTACATGGACGGCGTCGCGATGCTCGTCCTCGGCTGCGGGATCCGGCGTGACACGGGGAAGTCGTATCAGCTACACGACGTGGATCAGCTCGCGATGGTCCGCCCCGTGACCAAGGTGGCGCTCCGCCCCGAGCGGGGCTCGGACGTGTATCCCATGATCCGCGAGGCCTGCCGCATCGCCCGCGCGGGGACGCCGGGCCCGGTGTTCGTGGAGATCCCGGCCAACCTGTACCTCTTCACGCACGACGTGGCGCTCGACCGGAGCGCCCCACACCCGGCGCCGGCCCCGGCGCCCAGCGCCGAGGCGCTGGAGCGGTGCGCCGCGATCCTGCGCGAGGCCGCGCGCCCGCTGCTCTACCTCGGCGCGGGCGCGATGAACGCCGACGTCGTCGCCCTCGCCGAGATGCTCGAGGCGCCGGTCGCGACGACGTTCCAGGGGAAGGGGGTCTTCCCCGAGTCGCACCCGCTCGCCCTCTGGCCCGGCTTCGGCGACGCCGCGCCCCCGTTCGCGCGCGCCATCGCGCGGGAGTGCGACGCGACGCTCGCCATCGGATGCCGGTTCGGCGAGGTCGCGACGGCGAGCTACGGCGTGAAGCCGCCGCGCCCCGTGATCCACGTCGACATCAACGGCGACGTGCTCGGCCGCAACGTCGCGACCGACGTCGCGATCGCGGCCGACGCGGGGGCGTTCGTGCGCGCGCTCCTCCCGCTGCTCACGCATCGCCCGCTCGACACCACGCTGCGCACGCGCATTCGCGATGGGCACGCGGCGGTGCAGCGCGGGTGGCACGACGCCGCGAGCCGCACCGGCGTGACGCCGGCGATCCTGCTCGATGGGTTGCAGCGCCGCTTCGGCCCGATGACGATCTTCACCACCGACAGCGGGAACGGGACCTTCCTCGCGGTGGAGTGCCTGCGCCTCGAGCAGCCGCGCCACCTGCTCGGCCCGATCGACTACTCGTGCATGGGGTACGCCATCCCCGCCGCCATCGGGGCCAAGCTCGCGTGCCCCGACGCGCCGGTGGTCGCGCTCGCGGGAGACGGCGCGTTCCTCATGACGGGGCTCGAGCTCCTCACGGCCGCGAACGAGGGGGCGGGGATCGTCGCGCTCGTGCTGCGCGACCGCGAGCTCGCGCAGATCTCGCAGTTCCAGAGCGTGGCGCTGAACCGGAAGACGTGCAGCGTGCTCCCGGACTACGACCTCGCTGCGCTCGCCGCGGGCGTGGGGCTCGACTGCGTCCGCCTCGATCGCGACGCCGACATCGAGCAGGTGCTGGACCGGGTGGCGGCGATGACCGACGAGGGGCGCCCGGTGGTCGTGGACGTGGCGATCGACTACCGGGAGAAGACGTTCTTCACGCGCGGCGTCGTGAAGACGAACCTCGGCCGGCTGCCGTGGCCCGACCGGCTCCGCTTCCTCACGCGCGCGCTCCTGCGGCGCGTCGGGGTGGGGTGAGGGG
>JADGGM010000392.1 GCA_019689955.1 Gemmatimonadaceae bacterium | reverse complement strand
CTAGGCTCGTGGGCGCGGAGATTTGTATACGAGACCGCCCCCGCCCCGGCGCCGCGCGCCCGCGCGGCGAGCAGGCGGCCGGCCAGGGGAAGGACGGCGGCACGATGATCATCGCCGTGGGAGGGGACGCCGACGGGTTCTATCCTCCGGTGACGATCAACGCGACGAGCGCGCAGGTGAGCTCGATGGTGTTCGAGCACCTCGCCGAGCCGGGGGACCAGCTCAACGTCATCGGCGACGCCGGGTGGCACGGCCGCCTCGCGTCGTCGTGGACCTGGGGGCGCGACTCGCTCTCCCTCGCTTTCCACCTCGACCCCAAGGCGCGGTGGCACGACGGACCACCGGTGCGCGCGAGCGACGTGGCGTTCACCTACCAGCTCTACACCGACCCCAAGGTCGGGTCCGACGTCGCGCCGCTCCTCGAGAACATCGATTCCGTCACCACGCCCGACTCGCTGACCGCGGTGTTCTGGTTCAAGCGGCGGTCGCCGCAGCAGTTCTTCGACGCCGCCTTCCAGATGCGCATCCTCCCCGCGCACCTACTGGAGAAGCTCGACCGCCGCGAGATCGCCTCGTCGGAGTTCGCGCGCCACCCCGTCGGGAGCGGGCCGTACCGCTTCGCGCGCTGGGTGCCGCGGCAGACGATCGAGCTCGTCGCGGACACGACGTACCACCGCGGCCGCCCGCACATCGACCGGCTCATCTGGAGCATCGCCCCGGACCCCAACGCCGTCCTCCTCCGCCTCCTCTCCGGGGACGCCGACGTCGTGGAGTTCCTCCGGCCGTCGGACTTCGCCACGCTCGCCTCGCACCCGGAGCTCAAGGTCGTGGAGTATCCGTCGCTCATCTACGGGTACTTCATCTTCAACGAGGTTGACCCCGCGCACCCCTCGCGCCCGCACCCGCTCTTCGGCGACCGCGCGATGCGCCGCGCGCTCACCATGGCGATCGACCGCCGGCAGCTCGTGCGCAGCGTGTTCGACACCCTCGCCGACGCCGCCGTGGGCCCCGTGACGCACGCGCTCCCCAGCTACGACTCGACCATCGCGCAGCTCCCCTACGCCCCCGACAGCGCGAAGCACCTCCTCGACGCCATGGGGTGGCGCCCGGCGGGGAAGGACAGCGTGCGCGTGAAGAACGGCCGAGCGCTCCGCTTCACCATCGTCGTCCCGAGCTCCAGCACCCCGCGCGTGCGGATGGCGGTGCTCATGCAGCAGATGTTCGCCGCGGTCGGCGCCAAGGTCGACGTGGAGCAGGTCGATTTCCCCACCCACGGCCAGCGCCTCGCGACCAAGCAGTTCGACGCCACGATCTTCACCTTCGCCTCCGACGGCACCCCGTCGGCCATCCGGCAGACGTGGTCCACCGCCGCGGCCGACGCGAAGGACGGGAACAACTACGCCTCGTACCGGAACCCGCGCTTCGACGCGCTCATCGACAGCGCGTCGGCGCAGATGGACACGGCCCGGGCGAACGCCTATTATCGGCGTGCGTACGAGATGCTGAACCAGGACGCCGCCGCGATCTGGCTGTTCGAGCCGCTGACCTTTGCCGGGATGCACAAGCGCATCATGCCCGTGGGGCTCCGCGCGGACGCGTGGTTCGCGAACATCGACCAGTGGTACATCCCCGCCTCGCAGCGCATCGCGCGTGACCGGATCGGCCTCGCGCTCGCGCGCCCCTGAGGCGTGGCGCGCCGGCTGATGCGCCGCCTCGTCGAGGGCGGCGTGATCATCTGGCTGGTCGCGACGGCGACCTTCTTCCTCCTGCACCTCGCGCCGGGCGACCCGATCACGGCGACGCTGAACCGCCCCGGGACCCCGCCCGAGGTGCGGGCCCACTGGCGCGAGGTGTACGGACTCGACCGCCCGCTCCCGGAGCAGTACTGGCGCTACCTCACGAGCGTCGCCCGCGGAGAGCTGGGCTTCTCCATCCCGCACCAGCGCCCCGTGCGCATGGTGCTGGCCGAGGCCGTGCCGAATACCCTCATCCTCATGGGCGCGGCGATCGTCGCCACCTTCGCGATCGGAATCGTCATCGGCGTCATCCAGGCCCGCCACCGCGGAGACGCGATCGACGTGGGGCTCACCGTGGGGTCGATCTTCTTCTACTCGCTCCCCGATTTCTGGTTGGCGCTGATGATGCTCCTCATCTTCGCCTACTGGCTCCGCCTCTTCCCCGTGACGGGGATGTACGACCCGGTGATGGCCCCGTACTACGGTTTCTGGGGGAAGATCGCCGACCGCCTCTGGCACCTCGTGCTCCCCGTGACCACGCTCACCCTCCTCACCACCGGGGGCGTGGCGCACCTCCAGCGCGGCGCGATCCTCGACGCGGCGCACGACGACTTCGTGCGCACCGCGCGCGCCAAGGGGGTCTCGGAGCGCGGGGTGGTCTACCGCCACATCCTGCGCAACGCGCTGCGCCCGATCATCACGCTCTTCGGGCTCTCCCTCCCGGCGCTCCTCGCGGGATCGGTGTTCGTGGAGAAGATCTTCTCGTGGCCGGGGATGGGGATGGTCACCGTGGACGCGATCGGCACGCGCGACTACCCGCTCCTCACGGCGGCAGTGATCGTGGCGAGCGCGCTGGTGGTCATCGGGAACCTGATCGCCGACGCGCTGGGCGCGCTCGCCGATCCTCGCCTCCGCACCCCGTAACGTGCGACTCCTCGCCTGGGCCGTGTGCGTGGCGCTCACCGCGCTCATCTGCTGGGGGATCGCGCGCGCGAGCACGCGGGCGGTGCCGCACCCGGGGCCGTGGCGCCTGGCCGCGGCGCGCTTCTGCCGCAACCGGCTGGCGTTCGCGGCGCTCTGCGTGATCGTCGCGCTCTACGTGATGGCGGCGCTCGCCCCCTGGCTCGCGCCGTACGCGCCGAACGCGCAGCCGGACATCGTGCACCTCCAGAACCTCCCGCCATCGCTCGCCCACCCCTTCGGCACCGACTTCGCCAGCCGCGATGTGTTGAGCCGGGTGCTCTACGGGGCGCGCGTCTCCCTCTCCGTCGCCCTCCTCGCGATCCTCCTCTCGGCCACGGTCGGGACCATCTACGGCGCCGTCGCCGGCTACTACAGCGGACGGGTCGACCACGTGCTCATGCGGCTCATCGACGCCGCGCTCGCGGTCCCGCGCATCCTCCTCCTCATCGCCGTGCTCGTGCTCTGGGGCGCCGTCCCGCTCCCGGCGCTCATCGTCCTCCTCGGCGCCACGGGGTGGTTCGGCGTGAGCCGCATCGTGCGCAGCGAGGTGCTCTCCCTCGCCGCGCGCGAGATGACGCTCGCCGCCCGCGCCCTCGGCGCGCGCGACCGCGACATCCTCCGGCGCCACGTGCTCCCCAACATCCTCTCCCCCGTCATCACCACCGCGACCCTCGGGATCGCGAACGTGATCATCATCGAGGCCGGGCTCTCCTACCTCGGGATCGGCGTCCGCCCCCCCACCGCGAGCTGGGGGAACATGATCCAGGATGGGGTCGACCAGATCGCCTCCGTCTGGTGGGTGTCGTTCTTCCCCGGGCTCGCCATCCTGATCACCGTGATGGCGTTCAATCTCGTGGGGGATGGCTTGCGCGATGCCTTGGACCCACGTCAGGTTGACGGGTGATGACGAGCCCCTTGCTCTCCGTGCGCGACCTCCGCACCTGGTTCCACACGGCCGCCGGCACCGCCCGCGCGGCCGACGGCGTGTCGTTCGACGTGGCCCCGCACGAGACGGTGGGGGTGGTCGGCGAGTCGGGGTGCGGGAAGTCGGTCACCTCGCTCTCGATCCTCCGCCTCATCCGCCCGCCCGGACGCATCGAGCCCGGGAGCCGGATCGACTTCGAGGGGCGCGACCTCCTCTCGCTCGGCGAGCCGGCGATGCGCGCGATCCGCGGCAACCGGATCGCGATGATCTTCCAGGAGCCGATGACGTCGCTCAACCCCGTCTTCACGGTGGGCGACCAGATCGCCGAAGTGGCGCGGGTGCACGCGCGCGTCTCGCGCCGCGAGGCGTGGAGCCGCGCCGTGGCGA
>JADGGM010000391.1 GCA_019689955.1 Gemmatimonadaceae bacterium | reverse complement strand
GGCGGGGGCTAGATGAGGCGCGGACGCGCTCGGAGCCGCGCCCCCGGAGGGGGCCACGGAGCGCCAGTAGCGCCCGACACCGCGCCGCCTCTACCTTTCTTGCATGGCCTCGCCGCTCGAATCGACGATCGCGCCCGGCCGACCCGAACGTGCGGGCCGGCCGGGCGTTTCAGCGACCGATGTGCTCCTCCTCGTGACGTGTCTCATCTGGGGAGCCAACTACCCGGTGGTGAAGTACGGGACCACCGTGCTCGACCCGCTCGCCTACAACGGCGCGCGCATCCTGCTCGGCACGGTCGTCTTCGTCGCGATCGCGGCGGTGTGGGGCGGGCCCGTCTCCCGGCGCGACCGGTGGGCGCTGCTCGCGCTCGGCGTGCTCGGGAACGGCGTCTACCAGGTGCTCTTCGCCGAGGGGGTCGCGCACACGCGCGCCGGGACGGCCGCGCTCATCCTCGCCGCCACTCCCGCGCTCACGGCGACGATCGGGCGCGTGACCGGGGTGGAGCGGGTGGGGCGGCGCGGCCTCGCCGGGATCGCGCTCTCCGCCAGCGGGATCGCGCTCGTCGTCTTCGGGCGCGACGCCGGCGGCGTGACGAGCGGCGGAACCGGTGGGGCGACGCTCCTCGGCAACGTCATGGTGCTCGCGGGGGCGTGCTGCTGGGCAAGCTTCATCGTCCTCCTCGAGCCGTACACGCACCGTGTGAGCCTGCTCGACGTCTCGGCGCTCACCCTCGTGGGGGGCGCCGTGCCGCTGCTCCTCGGCTCGCTCCCGGCGATGGCGCACACCGCCTGGTCGCGCGTGACGCCGCTCACGTGGGCGGCGATCGCGTTCAGCGGCATCGGATCGCTGGTGATCGGGTATCTCTTCTGGTATCGCGGGATCCGCGTGCTCGGGCCCACCCGGACGTCCATCTACTCCAACCTTCAACCACTCGT
The DNA here is from genome assembly GCA_019689955.1 of Gemmatimonadaceae bacterium. Classification (GTDB taxonomy): domain Bacteria; phylum Gemmatimonadota; class Gemmatimonadetes; order Gemmatimonadales; family Gemmatimonadaceae; genus JADGGM01. The sequence goes on along the minus strand of JADGGM010000391.1, from coordinate 3,080 downwards.
CGCGCTTGCGATCTCGTGGATGCTGCTCGCCGAAATCCCCACGCTCCGGCAGGGGCTCGGCGCGGCCACGATCGTCGCCGGCGTGATCCTGACGCGCACGTGAAGCTCGTTCTCTTCGACATCGACGGCACGATTCTCTGGAGCGATGGCGCCGGCCGCCGCGCGCTCACCGCGGCGCTCACCGAGGTGTTCGGCGAGGCCGGGCCCACGGACTACCGCTACGACGGGAAGACCGACACGCAGATCGTCCGCGACCTCATGCGCGCCGTCGGCCATGACGACGCGACCATCGACGCGCGCATGCCCCACCTCCTCGAGCGCTACCTGGTGCACCTCGAGCGCGAGCTGGGCGACGGCTCGCGCACGCACGTCTTCGCCGGGGTGCGCGAGCTGCTCGACGCGCTCGAGGCGCGCGACGATGCCGTCATCGGGCTCCTCACCGGGAACCTGCGCGCCGGGGCCGCGCTCAAGCTCCGCTCGGCCGGCATGGATGTCGCCCGCTTCCGCATCGGGGCCTACGGCTCCGACCACCACCATCGCCCCGAGCTGGCCGTGATCGCGCAGCGGCGCGCGCGCGAGGAGCTGGGACTCGACCTGCCGGGGAACGGCGTGGTCGTGATCGGCGACACGCCGGACGACATCGCGTGCGGGCGCGCGATCGGCGCGCAGGTGATCGCCGTGGCGACGGGGCGGTACACGGTGGAGGAGCTCGCCGCGCACGAGCCCTTCGCCGTCTTCCCCACCCTCGCCAACACGGCGGCGGTGCTCGAGGCGATCTTCGATGCGTGAGGTGGAGCTGAAGGCGGTGGTCGACGACTGGGCCGAGCGGCGACGGCGCGTGGAGGCGGCCGGCGGGGTGCTCACCTTCGCCGGCCGGCTGGAGGACCGCCGCTACGACACCCCCACCCGCGAGCTCGCCAGGCGCGACGAGGTCCTGCGCCTCCGGGTCTACCGCAGCGCCGAGCGCACGAGCGCCGAGATCGGGTGGAAGGGGGCGGTCGGGTACGACGGCGGGTACAAGGTGCGCGAGGAAGTCGAGACCGGGACCGACGATCCCGGCGCGACCGCGCGCATCCTCGAGCAGCTCGGCTACGTGGTCACGCGCGCCATCGACCGCGAGATCGCGCAGTACGAGCTCGACGGGACCATCGTGCGCTTCGAGCGCTATCCGCGCATGGACGACCTGGTGGAGGTGGAAGGGTCCCCGGAGGGGATCGAGCGTGCCATCGCCGCGATCGGGATCCCGCGCGCGGAGTTCACCGCCGAGCGTCTCCCCGAGTTCGTGCGCCGCTACCAGGCGCGCACCGGCACCACGGCCGCGCTCTCCGACGACGAGGCCGCCGGCACCGCGCACTACGCGCTCGAGGACGCCTGAGATGCCCGCCGCCCTCGCCGCCACGCGCGTCTCGGTCGCCGGCCTGCTCCGCGGGCGCGACCTGAGCGGCGAGGCGCTGCTCGCGCTGGACGAGGACGTCGTCGCCCTCACCACCACCCGCGGGCGGATCGCGATCCGGATCGGCGCGATCGAGGGGGTGCGGTCCACCGCCACCACGCTGGAGCTGTACCTCGAGCGAGGGGACACCATACAGCTTTCTGGGTCCACGGCGGTCGGTGAGCTGGCCGGGGTGCTCGAGCGCCGCGTGTACACGCTCCCCGAGCTGACGCTCTCGCTGCGCACCTTCGGCTCGCGCGGCGCCGCGGGCCCGGAGCACGACCGCTTCTTCGCCCCCTTGCTCGCGGCGCTCCGCGCGGCGCACGCCGCGGGTGAGGAGGCGCGCGAAGGGGTGCAGCGCGCGCTCGACGCCGCCGCGCTCCGCGAGCGTGTGACCGCGTGGCTCCGCGCGATCGGCCCGGAGCGCTTCCCGCGCGAGCCGCCGGAGCAGCGCGCGCTGGAGGCGGAGCTGCGCGACGTGCTCGCGCCGCTGTTCGCGAGCCTCGACGCGCTCGAGCGCGCGCAGCGGGAGCTCGCGGCGTGCGATGACGCCGAGCGCTTCGCGCGGTGGCGTGCGTGGTCACGCGCGTTGCGCGGCGTGTTCGAGAGCGCCGATGCGTGCTGGCGCACCCTCGCCGACGTCCTCGTCCCGTCGCGGCGCGGGGAGCTGACGCGGTGGCAACGCTTCCGCCGGTGGATGCGAGGCGCGCGATGATCGTCGGGATCGGGCTCGATCTCGTGGACGTCGCGCGCGTGCACCGGCTCATCGCGTCCAAGGGGGACCGCGCGCTCCGGCGGCTGTTCACGCCGGACGAGGCGTCATACGCGATGGCGCGCGCGCACCCGTACGTGCACCTCGCCGCGCGTGTCGCGGCGAAGGAAGCCGCGTACAAGGCGCTCTCCGGGAGCCTGGAGGCGCGCGGGATCGGGTGGCGCGAGATGGAGGTCGTCTCCGACGGCGCGAGCCGCCCCACGCTCGCCCTGTACGGCGCGGCCGCGCGCTGCGCCGCGGCACTCGGCGTCACGCGTGTGTGGCTCACCCTCTCGCACAGCGAGACCACGGCCGGCGCGGTCGTGGTGCTCGAGCGCTGACGGATGCGCGCACGTGAACACGGGAACCGGCCCGGTGGCGCTTTGCCGGTATTGCCGATACATTCCGTCGGGATGCCATTGAGAACGATTTTCAACAAAGTCGTCACGCTCGCGCTCCTCGCTGCGGCCGTGCCTGCCTCCGCGCTCCTGGCGCAGGAGCACCCGGCGCAGCGGCTGTCGAGCATCGTCGGCGTGGCGGTCGAGGAATACGCGAAAGGGATCGACGCGCGCGGCCAACTGATCTCCGACCAGGAGTACCAGGAGGCGGTGGAGTTTCTCGCGGACGCGCGGAGCGTCGCCGAGCGGTTGCCGGGGGACCGCGCGCCGGCCGTGCGCGCGGTGCTCGACACGCTGTCGACCGCGATGGCCGCGAAGCAGCCGCCGCAGGCGATCGGCGAGATTCACAAGCGCTTCGTCGCCGCGTTGGGCAGTGAGGGGGCGCTCGAGCTCCCCCGCGCGCCGATCGACCTCGCGCGCGGGCGGCAGGTGTACACCGAGCGGTGCGCGAGCTGTCACGGCGAGCGCGGGATCGGCGACGGCCCCGCCGCCCGCGGGA
>JADGGM010000390.1 GCA_019689955.1 Gemmatimonadaceae bacterium | reverse complement strand
CGGCGAGCGCGGGCTTCGCGTACGCGCGGAGGTCGCGCCAGTGCCACCGGGTGCGCACCGCATCGTCGCCGCCGCGCTCCCCGGTCACCCATCGGGCAGCGACGATGAGCACGGCCGAGAGCGCGAAGAAGGGCAGGCTCGAGAACTTCGTGACGATCGCCGCGCCCCCGGCGATGGCGAAGGCGAACGTGCGTCGTCGCGTCGGCGCTTCCAGCCAGCGGGCGAAGGCGTACAGCGCCCAGCAGAAGGTGGCGGCCAGGGGGAGATCGGTGGTCGCGAAGCCGGCGTGGGCGAGGAGCTGCGGCGTGGCGGCGGTGAGAAAGACGGCGAGCGTGGCCGCGCCCTCGCCGGCGAGCCACCGCGTCCACGCCCACACCACCACGAGGAGGATGGCGAAGAAGGGGAGGACGCCCGCGCGGGCGAGGGTGAGCGTGTGCATGTAGCGCCCGCCGGCCACGAGGATCGCGTTCCCCTCCTCCCACACGGTGCGCCGGTGGTGCGCGCGGGCGCCGCTCAGCCGGGGGCCGAGCGCGATGGCGATGCGCGCGAGCGGCGGGTGCTGGGGGTCGTACTGATAGCGGCCCGTGGCGAGCCACTCGGTGCCCGCGGCCACGTGCGCGGCTTCGTCGTACGTCTGGTTGAAGTGCGTCGCGGCGCGCGCCGCGACGAGGATCGCCGCGGCGCCGAACGCGACCGCCAGCCAACGGATGACGCGGGGGGAACGGTTCACGGAGAGAGGACGAGCGCGGCGAGCGGTCGGTATCGGGAAGGGGTCACCGGGCGAACACGTCGTCGACGCGCGCGACGGTCACGTTCGCCGCGGTGATCCCGAGACGGAGGGCGCCGATCACGCGGTCCTCGGCGAGCAGCTCGTCCGGCTTGGGCGCGTCGTAGGTCACGGGGGAGAACGCGTCGGCGAGGAGCGCTTCGCGGAGCGTAGCCACGTCCTTCGTGATGATGACCACGTCCACGTCGTGCCCCGACAGGTGGCGCCGGATGGCGGCGTTCACCTCCTCGCGCGTGAGGCGCCCGACGCGCTCACGCATCGCCGTGGTGAAGCCGGGGGTCCCGTGCCAGCGGGCGTCGAGGGCGTAGCCGAGCTGGTGGTCCTGGGTCGCGGTGAGGAGAGGGAGGCTCTTGAGCACGTAGTCGCGCGTGCTCTCGAACGCTTCCTCGCTCATCCCGCGCTCGATGAGCGCGCGCAGCTCATGGATCGCGATGCGGAGCGCCATGTGCGCGTTCGCGGGGAGCACGGGGCGGATCCAGATCTCGAAGAGCTGCTGCGTGCGTGCGCGGTTGGCGTCGGGGACGAAGGCGAACATCGCGCCGGGGAACGCCTCGATGTACGCGTAGTCCCCGTAGTTCATCCCGCGGATCTCGCGGATGCGCTGGTACAGGTGCGACACCGACGACCGGTGCTCGCCGAGCCAGGCGCGCGCGACCCAGAGCGCGGCGAAGTCGGGGTGCGCGCGGGTGACCTCGATCGGGTGGCCGAGCGAGATCGCGGTGGCGCGCGTCTCCTTCTCGATGAAGTGGACGCGGATCCCCGGCTTCCGCGCGACCGAGACGGTCGGCCGCGGCGTGGCGGTGCCGGCGGGGAGCGCGGCGAGCTCGGTGCGCAGGCGCGCGAGCAGGGCGTCGGGCACGTCTCCCGCGGCGCCGACCATGAGGTTGGCGCGGCTGTAGTGCTCGGCCACGAAGCGGCGCACGTCGTCCAGCGTGATCGCCTCGAGCCCGGCGACGGTGCCGAGCACCGGGTGCGCGTACCGCGTCCCGGCGAACACCACCTCCTGTAGCCGCTCCTTCCCCAGCTCTTCCTCGTTGCTCGAGCGCAGGTCCTGCGTGAGCGCGTTGCGCTGCGCATCGCGGAGCCGCGCGAAGTCCTCCTCACGGAACCCCGGGTCGAGGAGCATGGGGAGGGCGATGTCGGCGAACGCCTTCCACGTGTCGCGATGCACGCGCGCGGTGAAGGTCGTCATCTCCTTGTCGACCTGGTCGCTGAAGCTCGCGGCCATGGGAAAGAAGGCGCGCGTGATCTCGTCGAACCGGCGCTCGCGCGAGCCCGCGCGCGCGATCATCGCCGCGGAGAGCGCCGCGAGCCCTTCCTTCCCCACGGGATCGTGCGCCGAGCCGACGGTGAAGAGCAGCTTCACGTCGAGCTGCGAGAGCGGGGACCGCTGCACGAGGATGTCGAACGCCGCGCGGGCGCGCGACGGCGCGCGCGGTGCCGGCACGGTGAGCCCGCGCGACACCTCGGCCGGGAGCGCGCCGTGCGCGAGCGTGGTGACCACGAGCCGCTCGTCGGTGAGCATGCGGCGCGCGGCCTCGCGGAGATCGCGCGCCGTCACGCGCGCGTACGTGGCGAAGAGCGACTCGATCGTCCGGCTCGACCGCTCGTAGTGCGCGTAGCGCGCGAGCGTCGCGGCGATGTCCTCCGTGTTGTCGAGGCGGCGGACGAAGGTGTACCGGGTGTACGCCTTCGCGTCCGCCACGCGCTTGGCCGGGAGGAGCGTCGCGCGCGCTTCCCCCGCCGTGCGCAGGATCGCGTCGCGCACCGCCACGACGTCCCGCGGGTCCTTCACGCGCGCGATCACGGTGAAGAGCCCGGGGTCCACGTGCGCGCCGTTGAACGCGCTCAGGAGATCGACCTTCTGCTCCTCCTCCACCAGCCGGCGGTACAGGTCCGACGTGGTGCCGAACCAGAGGTCGAAGAGCAGATCGGCCGCCACGTACTCGGTGCCGCTCGCGGAGAACGCCGGGCCGTGGAACGAGACCGCGACCCACGGGAGCGTGGGGGTCTCCCACGGCACGTGCGCGTACACCGGCGCCGTCGGCGCCGGCTCGGCCGGGATCTCCGCCACGTAGTCGCCGCGCTCCCAGCTCCCCCAGTAGCGCTCGATGAGCGGGAGCGCCGACTCGGCCGTCACGTCGCCGGCGAGGATGAGCGTGGTGTACTCGGGGCGATACCAGCGACGGAAGAAGGTGCGCGAGTAGTCGAACTGGTTGGGCATGTCCTCGATGTCGCGGAGGAAGCCCATGGTGGTGTGCTTGTACGTGTGCGTGGTGTACGCGCTGTCGCGCATCACCTCGAACAGCTTCTCGACCGGATCGGCGCTGTTCTTGTTGTACTCGCCGAGCACCGCGCGCGCTTCGGTCTTGAAATCCTCCTCCGGGTAGCTGAGCCGCTGGAAGCGGTCGGCCTCGATCTCGAGGATGCGCTCGAGGTCGTCCCGGGAGAAGGTGATGTGGTAGTTCGTGTAGTCGTCGGTGGTATACGCGTTCTGCCGCGCGCCGGCGCGGGTGAGGATGCGCTGGTAGACTTCCGGCGGGTACGCCTCGGTCCCGCGGAACATCATGTGCTCGAAGAAATGCGCGAAGCCGGTCTTCCCGGGCTCGATCTCGTTGCGCGACCCCGTCTGCACGGGGATCTGGAGCGACACGAGGTCGGGGAAGCCCGTGGGCACGATGATCACGCGGAGACCGTTGGCGAGCGTGGTCTCCGTGATGTCGAACGGCAAGATGTCGCGCGCGCGGGCGGCGCGCGGGGATGAAGCGGTGGTGGCCATCGGACTCGGCGTGAGAGCGGGTGACCGAGGAATACTAGCGTCCCGCCCCGCGCCGAGTCAGTGGGGGAGCGCTCCCATCGGCGCACTGGCGCGCGCCGCGAGCCCGCCGCGCATCGCGTGCCGTTCAGTGGGCGGTGTTGAGCCGGTAGCCCGCCTTGCGCACCGTGAGGATGTACTTCGGCTCGGCCGGGTTGTCCTCGAGCTTGCGGCGGAGCTCGGCCACGTGGGTGTCCACCGTCCGGCTCACGACCGCCGCCTGGTACCCCCACACCTCGCGCAGCAGCTCGTGGCGGCTCGCCACGTCGCCGCCGCGGCGGAGGAGCGCGGTGAGGAGATCGAACTCCATGGGGGTGAGCTCGATCGCCGCGCCGCGGCGGAACACGGAGCGCGTGCCGCTGTCCACCTCGATCTCGCCGAAGCGGTGGCGCGGCGGCGGGGTCCGGACCGGGGG
>JADGGM010000389.1 GCA_019689955.1 Gemmatimonadaceae bacterium | reverse complement strand
CCCCCAGGTGCACCAGCGGCGCCCCCCGTTTCCGCCGCACGAGGATCGGCGTCCCCTGCGCCGCGCGGTACACCCGCACCCCCGCCTCCTCGCGCTCCAGCACCGGCGCGCGCGTGATCACCCCCGGCGCGCCCACCTCGAGCGGCCGCGAGACCGGGAGCGGCGCAGGGCGCGGCGGCGCATCGAGCCGGCGGCGCATCACCTCCGCCTCGTGCGCCAGCGGCGCCAGCGCCGTCGGACGATAGATCACCAGCCCCGCGCGCTCCGGCGTCAGGTAACGCCGCGCGACCTCGGTCACCCGCTCGGGCGGCGTCGTCAACAGCGACTCGAGCACCCGGTCGCCGAGCGTCCAGTCACCGAGCGCCTCCCACTCGGCCAGATAGTTCGCCTGCCCCTCCATCGTCTCCAGCCGGCGGAGCCACCGCGCCTCGATCAAGCGGCGCGCGCGCCACAGCTCGTCGCGTCCGACACCCGCCTCGCGCAGCTCGCGCAGCTGGTCCCACGCCGCGCGCGCCGCATCCAACCCCGACTCCGGCGGCCCCTCGGCGTGGATCGTGAACACCCCCAGCTCCGTCGGCGTGTAGTCGTCCGCCGAGACCGATGCCGCGAGCTTGCGCTCGCGCACCGCGCGATACAGCCGCGACGCGCGCCCCGCGCCGAGCACCGTCGCCGCCAGCTCCAGTGGCACCGTGTCCGCGTGCAGCGCGTCCGGCGTGCGCCAGCCGAAGACGAGCTGGAGCTGGTTCACATCACCCGCGAGCTCGCGGTAGCGGAAGCCCGTGTGCTCCGGCTCCACCGGCCCGCGGCAGCGCTCCACCGGCGCCGGCGGGAGCGCGCCGTAGCGCTCCTCCACCGCGCACAGCGCCGCGTCCGGGTCCACGTCGCCGACGATCGTCAGGATCGTGTTGCACGGACGGTAGTAGGCGCGATAGAAGCGGAGCACATCGTCGCGCGTCAGCCGGCGCAGCCCCGCCTCGCGCCCGATGCGCCAGCGGCGGATCCGGTGCCGGTCGTGCAGCAGCTCGTAGAGCGTCTCCACCGCGACCGCGGCCGGGTTGTCCGCCTTGCGCTTTGCCTCCTGGATGATGACCTCCAGCTCCTTCGCCAGCTCCCCCGCATCGACCACCGAGTTGGCGTAGGCGTCGGACTGGATGTCGAGGCCGGTGAGGAATCCGCTCGCGGGGAGGACCGTGTAGTAGCTCGTGTGATCGTAGATCGTCCCGGCGTTCAGATAGCCGCCGGCAGCCTTCGTCGCCCGGGAGATCTCGCCGACGCCGCGGGTCGGCGTCCCCTTGAAGTACATGTGCTCGAACACATGCGCGATCCCGACCACGTCGTCGGTCTCGTCGAAGTAGCCGGCCTTCACGTAGGTGACGATCGCCACCACCGGTGCCGAGTCGTCGCGGCGGATGAGCACGGTGAGCCCGTTCGGCAGCACGGTGCGCCGAACGGAGTCGGGGGAGATGAGCGGGATGGAGATCACGGCAGCGCGAAACGGGAGAGGGAAAGCGATCCAGAAGCTGGAAAGCTACATCTCCCGGCGGGCGCGCGCTGGTCTCCGGCGGCGCGTCGGGCTAGCGGCGGGTGGCCGGTGCTCCTGCGGGGTTCGCCGCGGCCGGCGCGGCGCAGGTGGACCACGGCCCGTCGCCGGCGCGCGCGAACCACCGCTGCGCTTCCTGCGCGCGGCCGAGCCGCGTGAGCGCGCACCCCAGGAAGCCCTGCGCGCTTCGGTCCGTGGGGTCGATCTGGAGCGCACGGACGTAGCTGCGGCGGGCAGCGTCGTAGTCGGCGAGCGCGAGGTCGGCGCGAGCCTCGCGGTCGAAATGGGAACCGCGCGCCAGGAACAGCGAGCCGAGCTCGCGCTGCGCTTCGGCGCTCGCGGGGTCGAGCTCGACGGCGGTCTTGAGCTCGGCGCCGGCCGCGGCGAAGTCGCCATCCTCGCGCGCGATGCGGGCGAGGTAGAGGTGCGGGAGCGCGAGCTTGGGGTAGTCGCGCACCGCGTGCTCGAACGCGCTCCGCGCCGCCTCACGCTGCCCGGCGGTGTACGCGGCGATCCCGGAGCGGACCTCCGTCGGGACGCCGGTGTGCGCGGCATAGTAGTACCAGCCACCCGCCACGATCACGACGAGGAGGAGCACCATCACGATCGCGCGCCCCACCCCGCCGCCGGCCGGCGCGGGGGCGAACGGCCCGCTCGCCACATCGCTCGCGCTCGGAGCGGCCGAGTCCTGTGGAGAGGAGGGTGTGAGTGGAGGCGGCGCGTACATCTGCGCCGTCACCGCCTGCGTCGCCGCCGGCGTCCCCGCGCCGGCCGCCTGGGCGAACGACGGAGCGGCCGCGGCGCTCACCGGAGAGGCGCTGAGCGGTTGGTCGAGCGTGCCGAACGCCGCGCGCGCGGCGTCGATGTCCGCGGCGGTGGGCTGATAGGAGGTGTTCGCGAGCTTCTCGCGCACGGCGAGGAAGGCGACGAGCGCGTGCGCCTGGTCGATCGAGAGGAGCTTGCGCTGTCCGAGCTCACCGATCAGCGCCTGCCCCGAGAGCGGCGTGCCCCCCGCGAGCGCGCGGAGGGCGCCCTCGATGGCCGACCACACGTCGATCAGGTCGGCCGCCGTTTCCTCGGGGTGGCGCGCCGGGGGGCGGCGCGCCCCCGCCGGGGGGGCCCCGGCGGGGGGGCGGGGGGGGGGCGGGCGGGGGCGTGGGCGGTGCGCGGGGCGCCCTGGCTCGGGTCGGTCACCGCACGATGCGCAACAGCCCGGCGCTCTCGCTCCCGCGAATGAAGGCCTCGGCGTCGCCGGTCGGGATCTTCACCCCGGTGAGCGAATAGCCGCGCCGCGCTTCGGTGGCCATGAACTCCTGCACCGACCGCCCGACCATCGCCTTGTTCGCGTCGCGCATCGCGCGCACGATGCGCTCCCAGCTCCCGGCGTAGACGCGCCCGTCGTTCGTCATGATGCTGTGCTCGGTCGTCTCGCTCTCCTCCGCGCGGCGTTCGGCGAGATCGGTGAGCAACGCGCCGAACAGCTCGAGCTGCCCGCGCTCGCGCGTGGCCTCTTCCTCGGCGACCTTGGCCTCGATCTCCGAGAGCAGGTCGTCGATGTCGTCCACCTCGCCGGCCAGCTCGCCGAGCCGCTCCTCCCACGGGCGCAGCTCAGGATCGTCGTCCGAGAGACGGTAGAACGACTTCTTCAGCTCGACCAGGCGCCAGATGCCGAGCTCGTCCCAGTGGTCGTCCGGCTCGGTGTGCTCGAGGTGGTACAGCGCGGACTCGTACTCGCCCCGGTCGTAGAGCACGTTGGCGAGATAGATGCGCGCCTCGGTGTGCTCCTCGTCCAACTGCAGCGCACGCTGCAAGCTGGCGATGGCGCCCTCGTCGTCCCCCTGCCGGTGACGGACGTAGCCCAAGCACGCGGCCGCCTCGGCCAGCTCGCTCGCCTCGCGCGCCGCGATCTCGAAGAACTCGCGCGCCTCGTCCATCAACTCCTCGCGGAAGAGCGCGCGCCCCACCTGCAGGATCAGATCGATGTCGTCGCTGTAGCCGAGCTCCAGGATACGGCGGAACACCCGTACTGCCTGGTCGCGCTGGCCGAACTTGAGGAGCGTTTCGCCCAACCCGGCGAGCGCGTCCTCGTGATCCGGGTCGAGCACCAGCGCCTTCTCGAACGACTGGCGAGCCCACGCATATTCCTCGCGCGCGAGCCTCGCGTACCCGACCCCAATGTGTAACTCCACCGCGTTCGGGTAGAGCGCGAGCCCCTCGCGAAGTACATCGAGCGCTTCATCATACTGCCCTTCGTTGTACAACTGATGCGCTCGTTCGTCGTACTCTTCGGAACTCAGGAATGGGGTAGGCATGGCGATCGGAGCCTCCAACGTGTCGGTATGCCTATAGTATCGCTAGGTATTTCCCTAGTTCAACCCGGTTGACAAGTCGCCCCCCTGACGACGATTATCATCCCCCTCCCCTCCGTTTTTTCTCCGTTTTTTCGACTCGCCCCCTCTCCTCTTAGACGTCCCTGATG
>JADGGM010000388.1 GCA_019689955.1 Gemmatimonadaceae bacterium | reverse complement strand
AGGATCCGCCCGCCGATCGAGATCGCCTCCCCGGCCAGCCCGCGCGGGTACCCGGAGCCGTCGTAGTGCTCGTGGTGGTCGTGCACGTAGTCCAGCACCGGGCCGAGGTGCTGCAGCGGCGCCAGGATCTCCATCCCGATCTCCACGTGCGTTTTCACGTGGGCGAACTCCTCGGGGGTGAGCTTCCCGGGCTTGTCCAGCACCTCCTCGCGGATCCCGATCTTCCCCACGTCGTGCAGCCGTCCGGCCATGCGGATCGCCTCCACCGTGTCGGCGTCGAGCCCCATGTGGTCGGCGATCGAGACCGCGAGCTCGGCGACGCGCTGCGAGTGGCCGCGCAGGTAGATGCTCTTCGCCTCCATGGCGTTGATGAGCGCCTCGGCCACGCTCACGGTCAACGTGCGCAGCGCCTCCTGCTCCTTCTCCAACTGCTCCGTGCGTGCCGCCACCTCGTCGCGGATCAACTGCTCGACGCGGCGCTGCTCGAGTACCTGCGCGCGCTTGTGCAGCGCGCGCTCCACGGCGTTGTGCAGGTCCGGGAGCTCGACCGGCTTCACCAGGTAGTCGTAGGCGCCACAGGCCAGCGCTTCGGTCGCCGTGGGCGCGTCGTTCACCGCAGTGAGCATCACGATCGCCAGCTCCGGGTCGCTCGTCTGCGCCTCGCGCAGCACGTCGAGCCCCGTCATCCCCGGCATGCGGATGTCGCAGAGCATGAGCCCGAACTTCTCGCGCCGCAGCAGCTCGAGCGCCGCCGCCCCCGACTCGACGGCATCCACGTGGTACCCGCGAGCGCGCAGGAAGCGCGAGAGGGCGATGCGGATCGCATCCTCGTCGTCGACGAGGAGGAGACGTTTGGAGAGATCGCTCACCGGCGTCAGCGGGGCGCGTGGTTCTGCGGTAAGGAACGCGGCAGGACGTATCATCAGCCGACCCTCCGTGTGACGACATCGGCGCGCTCGGCACTCTCGGCGGGCAGCGAGATCCGGAACGTCGATCCCCGTCCCGGCTCGCTCTGCACCGTGAGCGCGCCACCGTGCGCTTGCACGATCCCGTAGCTCACGCTCAGGCCAAGCCCGGTCCCTTTGCCGTCACCCTTGGTCGTGAAAAATGGCTCGAACACTCGCTTCTGGATGTCTGGAGTCATGCCGACGCCGGAGTCGGACACCTCGATGAGGACGCGCGTTCCGGCGTTGCTCGTGCGGATCTTGAGCCGGCGATCGCGGACGCCCGACATTGCGTGCTCGGCGTTGATCACGAGGTTCAAGAGGACTTGCTGCAGTTGACGGTCGTCGCCGTGGACGGCCTGCAGCGCGGGGTCGAGCTGGAGCTCGACCTGGACGCCCGTCGTGCGCAGGCCGTAGGTCCGCAGGCGCAGCGTCTCCTCGATCAGACGATTGAGGTCGATCGGGACGCTCCGCGGGCCGCTCTTGCGCGCGAACGTGAGGAGGTCGCGCACCACGGTCACCGCGCGATCGGCCTCGCGCTTGATCAACTGCACCGCCTCGAGCTGCTCGCCGGTGAGGTTGCCCTCCTGCAGCAACTGCGCGAAGGCGGAGATCCCGGTGAGGGGGTTGTTGACCTCGTGCGCGACCCCCGCCACCAGCTCGCCGAGCGCGACGAGCTTCTCCGTCTGCCGGAGCTGCTCGGCGATGCGGCGCTCCTCGGTGAGGTTGCGGACGAACACCACCACGCCCACCTGGCGCCCGACGTCGTCGCGGATGGAGCTCATCGTCACGCACGCGGGGAAGTCGGTGCCGTCCTTGCGCCGGTGCGCCAGCTCCCCCGACCACACCCCGCGGATCGTCACCGAGCGATGCGCTTCGTTCGGGATCGCCGCGGTGAGGAGGGTGCGGGCGTGCATCCCGATGATCTCCTCCGCCGTGTACCCGAACTCGCGGAGCGCGGCGCCGTTGGCGTACTGGATGATGGACCGCGTGGAGCAGACGAACACGGGTTGATCCATCGCCTCGAGCGCCGTGGCGAGCGTGCGCTCGCGCATCTGCTCGCGCCGCTCTTCCTCGCGCAGGAGGAGGGTGTCGAGGGCGAGCGCGACGGGCGCCGTGAGCCGTGAGAGCACGCCGTGGCACCGCGTGGCCGCCCCCCCTTCCTCGACCCGGCACGCGAGCCCGATCGCACCGATCAACCGGTCGCGCGAGATGAGCGGGAGGGCCCCGCCCGGCGCGCCGGGGAGGCCGAGGAGGACGCCGACGTCGACCGCGAGGTCGCGCTGCTCCTCGAGGGCGATCGTCGTCCCGACGAGCGCGGCCGCGCTGCCGCGCGCCGCGGCGATGCGCAACGCATGGTCGCGTCCGGGCGCCGCCGTGATGGCGAGCGTGGCGGCGGCGTCGGGCGCGGCCTGGTCGAGGATCCGGAGGATCTCGCGCGCGGCCTGGTCGAGCGACGGCGCGCCCAGCGCGACGCGCGCGATCGCGAACGCGGCTTCGGCCTCCTGCCGCGCGCACCGCTCGGCCTCGTACATCCGCGCCTTCGCGATTGCCGTGCCGGCCTGTCGCGCGACGAGCGTGATGATGTCGACGTCGTCCCAGTCGTATGCGTCGTGCCGGTACGACTGCGCTTGCAGCACGCCGAGCACGTCCCCCTCGTGTACGATCGGCGCCTGCAGCACGGCAGCGACGCGGTCCATCCCCCCGAGCTCGTAGTACGGCCCGCTCCACCCGAAACGCGAGCGCGCGACCACCGCCGGCTCGCGCAGCGCGAGCACCTGGCTCGTGGCCCCGTCCCCGGCCGGGAGCGCGGGGAGCGAGGAGCAATCCACCGGCTCCCCGTCGCGGACCACGTACTCGGGGATCAGCACGTCGCGGGCGGCGTCGTAGCGCAGCAGCGTCAGACAGGGCGCGTCGACCACCGAGGCGACGGCGCGGTAGATCTCCGCGTACACCGTGTCGGTCGAGTGCGCGGCGGAGATGGCCTGCTGCACCGTGGCCACCGCGGCGAGACGACCGGCGCGGCGCTCGAGCGCGTCGAGCTGGAGCGCGTTGCGCAGCCCGAGCGCCGCGTGCGCGCCGAAGTCGCGCAGGAGCTGCCGCTGCTCGACATCGAACGCCTGGCGCGTGGTGAAGCGCAGCACGAGGAGCCCGCGCGGGTGCCCCTCGACGATGAGCGGGAGGAGCGCGACCGCGATGATCCCCTCCCGCACCAGGGACTCCACGAGGAATTCGGTGTTCTGGCGGACGTCCGAGCGGAACTCGGCCACGCCGCTGCGCACCGCGCGCCCGCCCCCGGTCTCCCAGAAATCCTGCAGCGCGATCGTGGACGCATGCGCCCCCGCTCCCTCGGCGTGCACCAGCTCCACCGAGAGTGACGACGGGTCCGCGAGGTAGATGCTCGTGCCGTCGGCCCCGAGCGAGATGCGGGCGAGGCTCGCGATGTCGGCGTACATCGCCCGCGCCGAGGTGTTCCGTGCGAAATGCCGGGCGGCCGTGGCGAGGATGCTCGCGTGCCGCATCGTGCGCACCGACGCCCGAAAGAGTCGTGCGTTCTCGATGGCGATCGCGGCGTGGTTCGCCAGCGTGAGCAGGACCGCCTCGTCCTCCTCATCGAAGTCGCACGCCTCGTCGCCGAACACCGTGATCGCGCCGATCGGCCGGTCGCTCACGAGGAGCGGCGCCGCGATCGCGTTGTAGCGGCCGCTCGGGGTGCGATGTGCCGCCCACTGCGCGCCCTCGGGGAGTCGGGTGAGGTCGAGCGTGCGCGCAGGGCGCCGAGTCCGGAGACAGATACCGCAGAACGCGTCCGCGATCGGGAGCTCCTCCCCCGGCGCCGGTTGTACCGCGCCGAAGGCCGCCGCGACCGTCAGGTGATTGCCATCGAGCATCCCGAGCCACGCGCCGTTCCCGCCGAGGAGCGCGGCGGCGTGCTGCACGACCAGCGCCGACACGCGCTCAGCCTCGAGCGACTGGTTGATCTGCTGGACGATCTCCGCGAGCGCGACCCGGCCGCGCTCCCCCTCGCAGGCGGGAGCGGCCGGGTCGTGCGACGCACCGGCCGCCTCAGACTCGGCGGCCGCGTCGACGCTACCCGGGAGTGAGGGGTG
>JADGGM010000387.1 GCA_019689955.1 Gemmatimonadaceae bacterium | reverse complement strand
CGGCCCCTCCCGCGCCGCCGACGCGCCCCTCGAGAGCTACCTCCGCTTCCTCCTCCCCGTCGTCACCCAATACCTGCAGTCCGCTCTCGAAATCGAGCACGCCGCCAACGAGCTCGCCGAGCGCTACGAGGAGATCAACCTCCTCTACACCATCACCGAGATCCTCGGCCGCACCGTCTCCCTCGAGGAGGCCGCCGCCACGATCCTCAAGGAGATCTCGGAGACCGTCGGCGCACGCCGCGGCTCGATCCTCGTGCACGACCGCGTCACCGACACCTTGCAGACCGTCGCCGCGCTCGGCGCGCGCGCGATCGACGTCCCCCCGATCGCGCTCCAGGACGAGTCCAGCATCTCGGCCCGCGTCTTTCGCGAGCAGCGCGCCGTGATCGCCGAGGACGACGGCACCGGGAGCTGCCCCGCCGAGGCGTTCTACCGCATCGGCACCATGCTCTCCGTCCCCATCATGTGGACCGCGCCGAACGGCGGGATCGAGCCCCTGGGCGTCGTCAACCTCTCCGACCGCTCCGGGAGCCACCCCTTCACCGCGGGCGACCAGAAGCTCATGGCCGCCATCGCCACGCAGATCGGGACCGCGATCCAGAACACGCGCCTCGTGCGCGCCTCGCTGAGCCAGCAGCGCCTCGTCCAGGAGCTCGAGCTCGCGCACGACCTGCAGATGCGCCTCCTCCCGCGCGCCGAGGTCGTGGCCCCCGAAGCGGAGGTCGCCGCGCGCGTCGCGCCCGCCGAGAGCGTCGGCGGTGACTTCTACAACCTCTTCCGGCTCGGCGAGGGGCGCACCGGCGTCATGATCGGCGACGTGTCGAGCCACGGCTACCGCGCCGCGCTCATCATGGCGCTCGCCCTGAGCGCGTCGGCCATCCACGCGCAGTCGTCCGCCGACCCCGGGCGCATGCTCGCCGCGCTCCTCACCTCGCTCAGCGAGGAGCTGGCGACGACGGAGATGTTCATCACGACCTTCTACGGCGTCATTGACCGCGACGCCGGGGTGCTCCGCTACGCCAACGCCGGCCACCCGCACGCCTACCACATCTCGGCCGACGGCCGCGCCGAGCGCCTCCCCGCGATCGACCCCCCGCTCGGCATGGCCGACACCGTGCCGACCGCGCGCTCGCGCCCGTGGACCCGCGGGAAGGACCTCCTCCTCCTCTTCACCGACGGCGTGAGCGACGCGCGCAACCGGTTCGGCGTGCGGCTGGGCGAGCAGCCGGTGCTCGAGATCGTGGAGCGCTACCGCACCGAGCGCCCCGCGGCGATCCTCGACCGGATGTTCGAGGAGCTCGCCGAGCACACCGGCGAAGCCGTGCAGCGCGACGACCTCGCGGTCGTCCTCGTGCGTAGCTGAGCCCCGCCGGACCGCGCACTCCCATGTCCGACGCGAGCTCGCCCGGCCGGGCGCCGCTCCCCCCGCCACGGAAGCGGCTGGGACAGCACTTCCTCACCGACCCTCGCATTCTCGCCCGCATCGCCGACGCGCTCGCCCTCGCCCCGAACGAGACCGTCATCGAGATCGGCCCCGGGCGCGGCGCGCTCACCGACCAGCTCCGCGACCGCGCCGCGCGGGTGATCGCCATCGAGCTCGATCGCGACCTCGCCGCGCACCTCCGCGCCCGGTACGCCGGCGACGCGCGCGTCACGATCGTCGAGCAGGACGTGCTCGACGTGCCGTTGGGGAGCGTCGCGGGGGGGCCGTACGCGCTGGTGGGGAACGTACCGTACTACATCACGACGCCGATCCTCTTTCACGCCCTGGAGCCGCCGCGCCCCTCGCGCGCCGTGTTCCTCGTGCAGCGCGAGGTGGCCGTGCGGATGGCGGCCGAACCGGGGTCCCGCGAGTACGGCGCCCTCTCGGCGAACGTGCAAGCGCTCGCCCGCGTGGAGACGTTGTTCACGATCGCCCCGGGCGCGTTCCACCCGCCGCCGTCCGTGGACAGCGCCGTGGTGCGCGTGACCCCCCTCGCCGCGCCGCTCGTGGCGCCCGAGCTCGAGACCCGATACCGCGACTTCGTGCAGGACGCCTTCGCGCTCCGCCGCAAGCAGATGCGGCGCGTGATCCGCACGATCACCGGGTGGAGCGCCGAGCGCGCCGACGCGCTCCTGGCCGCGTGCGGGATCGCCCCCGAGGCGCGCCCCGAGACCCTCTCACCGGGCGCGTTCGCGGAGCTGGTGCGGCGCGTTACGTCGACTCGCGATTCGTGAGCGCGAAGGAGAGCCCCTCCAGCTCCATCGCCATGTTCACCGTCTTCAGGGCGACGGAGTCCGGCACGTGGAGCTGCTGCGGGGCGAAGTTCATGATCGCCTTGATCCCGGCGCGGACCGCCAGATCGGCGACCGCCTGCGCCGCCTGCGCCGGGACCGCGAGCACCGCGATGTCGACCGGGTCGCGCCGAGCGTCATCGACGAGGTCGGACATCGCCCGGATGCGGAAGCCGTCGAGAGCGCGCCCGATCTTGGCGGGGTCGTTGTCGTAGACGGCGACGATCCGGAAGCCGCGCTGGCGGAAGCCGTGGTACTGCGCGAGCGCGGCGCCGATCTTCCCGGCGCCGATGATGATGACCTTCCATTCGCGCCCCAGCCCGAGGATCTCCCGGAGCCTGGAGGCGAGCTCACCGACGGAGTAGCCGAGCCCGCGCTTGCCGAACGACCCGAAGAACGACAGGTCCTTTCGCACTTGCGCCGACGTGGTCCCCCCCCGTGCCGCCAGCTCCTCGCTCGAGATCGTGGTGAGCCCGCGGGCCTCGAACTCTTCGAGGAAGCGGAGGTAGAGCGACAGGCGCCGAACCGTAGAGTCTGCGATTCGCTTCACGCTCACTCGTGTTTGTGAATTTCTTCACAAGTTACGCGCAGGCGCCGGATTCTGCCAGCGGAGACCGTCCGAAAGGAGGCGGACCGACTGGTCGTTCGGCATCCGGCCGGGTTACCTTTGCTCCACTATGCCAGTTCGCGTCACGTCCGAGATCGGGCAGCTTCGCTCGGTGCTCGTGCACACCCCAGGTCCCGAGCTGCTGGCGGTCACACCCGCCAACCGCGCCGACTACCTGTACGACGACATCATCGACCTGGAGGCCGCCGAGCGCGAGCACCGGCGCTTCGTGGCGATCCTCGAGCGGTTCGCGACCGTGTACTTCGTCCGCGACCTGTTGGCCGAAGTCGTGGTGTCGGAGGAGGCGCGGAATCTCCTCGTCCGCGAGACGCTCGACGTCGTCCCCTCCGGGCCGCTGGCGAGCAAGATCGGGGAGCGCCCCCCGGCCGAGCTGGTGCAGATGCTCATCGAGGGGGAAGAGGAAGACCCCGGCCCCCTGGCGCGGACGCTCAACGAGCACGGCTACATGCTCCCCCCGCTCCCCAACCTGTTCTTCACCCGCGACACGGCGATGGTGATCGGGGAGCACGCGATCATCGGGTCCATGCGCTACGGCGTCCGGTGGTCCGAGGAGCTGATCATGAAAGCGCTTTTCCTGTACCACCCGGCGCTGGCGAATCGGGGAATCCTCTACGACGGCGCGGCGGAGCGGCGGAGCAACTACACGCTGGAAGGGGGGGACGTGCACCCGCTGCGCGCGGACACCGTGATGGTCGGGTTCAGCGAGCGCTCGAGCCCCGCGGCGATCGATCACCTGACGGAGCTCCTCTTCGAGCATACCCCGGTGACCGACGTCATCGTCGTCGTGATGCCGAAGGAGCGCACGGCGATCCACCTCGACATGACGTTCACGCAGCTCGACCGCGAGCTCGCGGTCGTCTACCCGCCGCACTTCGTGGGCCCCGAGCGGCTCGCGGTGCTGCATCGCCGGAAGGGGCAGCAGCAGATGCGCGACATGCCGAACATCTTCGCGGCGCTGCAAGCGGTGGACTTGCCGATGGAGCCGATCTTCTGCGGGGGGGAGCGGCGGATCGTGCAGGAGCGGGAGCAGTGGGCGAGCGGGTGTAACTTCGTCGCGGTCCGCCCGGGGGTGGTCCTTTCCTACGCGCGCAACGAGGCGACGCTGTGCGAGATGCAGAAGATGGGGTTCAAGATCATCTCGGCGGTGGCGTTCCTCACCGGGC
>JADGGM010000386.1 GCA_019689955.1 Gemmatimonadaceae bacterium | reverse complement strand
CCCCCCTCCCGCCCGGGCATGGGCGCTGGCCGGCGCCGGCGCGCGGTGTATAGTTGGATGTAGGCCATCGATCGGCCTCCGGCCAGATGGGGCGTCCCCTCGGGACGCGGAACCGCATTGAAGGAGTACTGCCATGCGCTACCGGCTCGCACGGTTCTGGTTCCTCGCGCTCACCGGCCTTGCCGCCGCCCCCGCCGCCGCCCCGGCACAGGCGCCGCTCTTCGCCTACGCGCCCGGCACCCAGCACTACCGGCTCACCACCTCGGTGCACCGGAATCAGATCCAGGGGGGCGGGCGCGCACCGTTCGAGTTCGACGCCACCACCACGCAGCTCATCACGCTCGCCATCGAGCGCCAGTCCGCCGACACGCTGCGCCTCACCATCACCATCGACTCGGTCGCCGTCTCCTCGACCCTCGACGCGCCGATGCCGAACACGAACCGCTTCGTCGGTACGAAGATCACCGGTCTCATCTCGCCGACCGGCCAGATCTACGCCTTCGATCCCCCCGCGGGGAACACGGACCCGCAGCTCGCCGCGCTCTACGCGGCGTTCCGCCGCTTCCTCGTCTCCTTCCCGCCCCGCCCACTCACCGTCGGCACGTCGTGGGCCGACACGACGATCGACCACGTGCAGCGGAACGGCTTCGACGTCGCCATCCGCAACATCGGCACGACGACCGTTGCCGGCGATACGACCGTGAACGGCACGCGCGCCTGGCGCATCGTGCGACACGCCGAGATCGCGCAGCAGGGGGAGAAGAACGAGAACGGCTACCCCATCCAGCTCCTCGGCGAGGGGACGGTGAACGGCGTCCATCTCGTCAGCAGCACCGGCGTCTACCTCGGCTCGCAGTCCACCCAGCGCTTCAACCTCACCATGACCATGAAGGACTCCGAGGGCGCGCCGATCAACGAAACGATCAAATCGACGGTCGAACGCGTGCAGTGAACGCCGCGGGAGGGAGAGCGTGAGCGCGGGCGACGCTCGTCTCCCCCTCCCCGCTTCCGCCAGCACGCTCGGGCGCGATAGATTGAAGGAGCAGGACGTGCTGCCAACCACCCTTCCGCGGACGAAGACGATGATGCGACCGACCGCGAACGCGATGCTGAACTGGTGGGGGCCCCTCAGCGACTGAGCGGCCCACGGTAGCCCATTTCCCCGAGGGTCGCTCCATGCGAGCGGCCCTTTTGCGTTTCCGCCTCCGGCGGAACCCCCGTTGCGCACGGAGCGATCCTCCCGACCCCCTCGACAGGGAGACGATCCGATGCCCACTCAGAGCCCCGCGCCAGCGCGGCGCGAGACCATCCTGACCGGCGACCGCCCCACGGGCGCCCTCCACCTCGGCCACTACGCCGGCTCGCTCCGGAACCGCGTGGAGCTGCAGGACACGCACGACCAGACCATCCTGGTCGCGGACCTCCAAGCCCTGACCGACAACGCCGGGCGCGCCACCGACGTGCGCGAGAACGTGCTGGAGGTGGTCCTCGACTACCTCGCCGTCGGGATCGATCCGGCACGCACGACCATCGCGCTGCAGTCGGGGCTTCCGGCGCTCGCGGAGCTCACCGTGCTCTACCTCAACCTCGTCACCGTCTCGCGCCTCGAGCGCAACCCGACGGTGAAGGCGGAGATCGCTCAGCGCGGCTTCGAGCGCGACGTGCCGGCGGGGTTTCTCTGCTATCCGGTGAGCCAGGCGGCAGACATCACGGGCTTTCGCGCGACGCTGGTCCCCGTGGGCGAGGACCAGCTCCCGATGATCGAGCTCACGAACGAGATCGTCGCCCGCGTGAACCGGATGGCGGGTTGCGAGGTGCTCCCGCAGTGCCGAGCGCTACTCTCCTCGACCCCGCGCCTCCCGGGGCTCGATGGCCGCAAGGCGAGCAAGTCGCTCGGCAACGCGCTCCCGCTCGGCGCGCCAGCGGAAGAGATCCGGCGACTCGTCAACGCGATGTACACGGACCCGGGGCACGTCCGGGTGACCGACCCCGGGCGCGTCGAGGGGAACGTCGTCTTCGCCTATCTGGACGCCTTCGACCCTGACACCGCCGCGGTCGAGGAGCTGAAGACCCGCTACCGCCGCGGCGGCCTGGGCGACGTCGCGCTCAAGCAGCGCCTCGCGACGGTCCTCGAGGAGCTGCTGGCACCGATCCGCGAGCGCCGGGCCGAGCTCGCCGCGCGCCGCGAGGACGTCCTGGAGATTCTCCGGGAGGGGACCGCACGTGCCAGGGGCGTGACCTCGCAGGTGCTGGAGGCCGTGCGCGATGCGCAGGGGCTGCTCCGGCTCTGAACGGGCGCCCGGCCCGCGGCGTCGTGGCGCCTAGTGCCCCCCGTGCGCGTACGTCCCCATGAGCTCCGCGCGCGCGAGGACGTGCCCCTCCATCGCGCGCTCCACCTGCGCTTTCGTCGCCGCGCCGAGGTCGGGGAGCACCGTGTCGAGCGCCGCGAGCTTGAAGAAGTAGCGGTGCCGCCCCACCGGCGGACACGGCCCGCCATACCCGCTCCGCTTGAAGTCGTTCGTCCCTTCCTTCGTCCCCGGCGGCAGGTCGCGCGACGTCGCCCCTTCGGGGAGCCCGGTGGCGCTCGGCGGGATGTTGTAGAGCACCCAGTGCACGTACGTCATCTTCGGCGCCTTGGGGTCCGGCGCATCGGGGTCGTCGACGATGAGCACGAAGCTCTTGGTCCCCGACGGCGCCCCGGACCACGAGAGCGGGGGCGCGATGTCGGAGCCGTCGCAGGTGTACTGGGGCGGGATCGACCCGCCAGGCGAGAACGCCGAGCTCGTGAGCGTGAGAGCCATGGCCAGTATCGTGAGTGTGAACGACATCATCGCTGAGCGCGAGGGTGAGCTTCCCGCCACTCAGCGCGCCGCGATCACTTTCGCGTGCGGCGCGCCGGCCAGCTCACACTTTCGCGTACACGTGCGTGGCGCCGGTGCGCTCGAACGCGATCACGTCGAAGTGCCCGGCGGGCTCCCCGGGCATCTCCATCCCCGGCGAGCCCGCCGGCATCCCCGGCGCCGCGAGGCCGGCGATCTTCGGCCGCTCGCGAAGCATCCGGTGGATGACGCTCGCGGGCACGTGCCCCTCGATCGCGTACGCGCCCACCGTCGCCGTGTGGCACGACCGGAGCGCGGTCGGGATCCCGAACGTCGCCTTCACCTCGCTCAGGTCATCCATGTCGCGCGTGGTCACGTCGAACCCGTTCGCGCGCAGATGGGTCACCCACTTCGCGCAGCACCCGCACGAAGGGGTCTTGTACACTGTGATCGCGATCGGGGCCTCCCCCCCAAACGCGGGCATCACTCCGGTCACCAGCGCGGCCGCCGAGCCGCCGAGCGCGGCACGCAGCCATTCCCGCCGGGTCACCATACGACCTCCATGACGTTCGACGCGATCGCGCCTCGCGGCTCCGGCCGGCGCTCGTACCGCACGCGATCGCCTGTGCTCGAGTGAAGCACACCCTCGCCCCGCCGGGGACGGTCCCCGCACATTAGACACCGTCCCGGTACGCGACAAGGCCCGCGCCCCCCTCGGCGCCCCGGTCAGTACCCGTCGGGGAAGCGGTACGTCGGCGGGGAGATCGGCGTGCCGACCTCGATCGTGATCTGCATGTGCGGCGCGAACACGATCTGCCGCGGATCGCCGTCGTAGACCTGCCCATCCACGTAGATCGTCTGCGCCCCCTCGTGCCCCGCGACGTTCGTGGTCGAGAGCGGCTCCCCCCAGATGTCGAAGAACTGCCCGAGCGTGTACGTCCCCGCCTGCGGCGCCTCGACGTGCACGATCCCGGTCTCATCGTGCGTGTGGATCCAGTAGATGCAGCTCCCGCCGTTCGCGAAACGCTCCACGTCGCTCAGGTACGCCGGGTCCTTGATCCCCACCGCGATCGGCACGGTCGCCTGCGTCCCGTCGAAGATGAGGCTCAGGTGGACGTGGATGTGATACGTGTCGACCAGGGGGTTCGCGCACGGGATGCCGTCGACGTCCTGCCCCGTCCCCCCCTGCGCCGTGCTCCCATCCGGAAAGACGGGGGTCCCCACGGTCATCGCGGGCTGGAGCTGGATGGTATCGGTCGATGGTGGGGGG
>JADGGM010000385.1 GCA_019689955.1 Gemmatimonadaceae bacterium | reverse complement strand
CTCCTCGCCAGCCCCCTCACAGCCGCCGCCGCCGCCGTCACCGGCACGATCACCGACCCACGCACGCTGCTCACGGAGAGCGTTTCCTGATGCCGTCGACCCCGTTCACCCCGTTCACGTCCCCGTACGCCGTGCTCCCCAGGGACAACATCGACACGGACCAGATCATCCCGGCGCGCTTCCTCAAGACCACCGAGCGCTCCGGGCTCGGCCCGCTCGCGTTCTACGATTGGCGCACGGCCCCGGACGGCACTCCGGACCCCGACTTCGTGCTCGAGCGCCCCGGTGCACGCGACGCGAAGGTCCTCGTCGCCGGTCGCAACTTCGGATGCGGCTCCTCGCGCGAGCACGCGGTGTGGGCGCTCCAGGGCGCCGGGTTCCGCGCGATCGTGAGCACCGAGTTCGCCGACATCTTCCGCGGCAACGCGCTCGGCAACGGCCTGCTCCCCATCCAGGTCGATGCCGGCACGGTCGAGCAGCTCGTGCACGCCGCGCGCAACGGTGACGCGCCGCGCGTCACCGTCGATCTCGAGTCGCAGACGCTCACACTCCCGACGGGGACGGTCGCCTGGTTCCCCGTCCCCCCCTTCGCCAAGCATTGTCTCCTGCACGGGATCGACGAGCTGGAGTTCCTCCTCGGCGCGCGCGACGCGGTCGACGACTACGAAGCCCGACACCCCGCGCGCGTGAACACGCTCGCCGCGCGCCCGCGCCCGGCGGTGGTCTCGTGAACGGCGGACGGTCCTCCGTGCGCGCGACCATCGCGCTGCTCCCCGGCGACGGGATCGGGCCCGAGGTCGTCGGCGCGGCGCGAGGCGTGCTCGAGGCCGTGGCCGCGCGCTTCGGCCACACCTTCGAGCTGGTCGAAGCGCTCGTCGGCGGCGCCGCGATCGAGGCCACGGGCGTGCCTCTCCCCCCCAGGACGCTCGCGCTGTGCGAGCGCGCCGACGCCGTCCTCCTCGGCGCCGTGGGTGGGCCACAGTGGGACTCCCCCACCGCGCGCGTGCGCCCCGAGCAAGGGCTGCTCGCCCTGCGCCGCGCGCTCGGCGTGTACGCGAACCTCCGCCCCGTCGCGCCCATCCCCGCGCTCGCCGCCGCCTCGCCGCTCAAGCCCGAGCTCCTGGCCGGTGTCGACCTCGTCGTCGTGCGCGAGCTCACCGGCGGGATCTACTTCGGTACCAAGACGCTCGACCAGAGTGTCACCGGCGAGACCGCGACCGATCTCTGCACCTACACCACCGCCGAGATCGAGCGCGTCGTGCGCGTGGCCGCGGAGCTCGCGCGCACGCGGCACGGGCACGTCACCTCGGTCGACAAGGCGAACGTGCTCGAGACCTCGCGACTCTGGCGGCGCGTGACGTCGCGCGTCATGGCCGCCGAGTACCCCGACGTGCGTCTCGAGCACCTCCTCGTCGACGCGTGCGCCATGCACCTCATCCGCCGGCCCGCCGACTTCGACGTGATCGTCACCGAGAACATGTTCGGCGACATCCTCACCGATGAAGCCTCGGTCCTCGCCGGCTCCATCGGGCTCCTCCCGTCCGCGTCGCTCGGCGCCGCGGTGGGCGCGGGCGGCACGCGGCGCGGCCTCTACGAGCCCATCCACGGCTCCGCCCCCGACCTCGCGGGGAAGGGGGTCGCGAATCCGTTGGGGACGATCTCGAGCGTCGCGATGCTCCTCAGGTACTCGCTCGCTCTGGAGGCCGAAGCGCGTGCGGTGGACGACGCCGTGCGCGCGACGATCGACGACGGGATCGTGACCGCCGACGTCGTACCCCCCGGCGCCGACGCGCGGCGCGCGTATTCCACGGCCGAGGTCGCGCAGCGCGTCGTGGAGCACCTCGCAGCACCGGTCGCGCACCGGTAGCGTCCCGCGCCGCGCGCCCCGCCGGCACCTTGCGCGATCGCCGACCGCGTGTCATTATGGTCTCATGCTGACCAACCGCGCCGCCTTCTACTTTTACTTTAGCTACTGGACCCCGTCCGGGAGCTATTGGCGTGCGCCCATTCGTCGGTAAGTAAGTCGACACCACAGGCGATGACCCAGAGCTCCCGAGCAGACTCGGGAGCTCTTTCGTTTTGTGCCCGTCCCGCTCCCGAACACCCTCACGAGGTCCCGATGCCCGCGTACACGTTAGCGTCGCGCGATGCCAGCCCGCCCCGCCCCGACACGACCGTCCAGATCGCCGACGGCGTCGTCATCGGCGGCCGCGCGATCTCCGTCATTGCCGGCCCCTGTTCCGTCGAGGGGCGCGACATGCTCCTCCAGACCGCGCGCGGGGTCCGGACCGCCGGCGCCGTCGCGCTCCGCGGCGGTGCCTTCAAGCCGCGCACGTCGCCGTACGCGTTCCAGGGGCTCGGCGAGGCCGCGCTCGACATGCTCGCCCACGCCCGCGAGGTGACCGGCCTCCCCGTCGTGACCGAGGTGCTCGACCCGCGCCAGATCGACCTCGTCTCCCGCGTGGCCGATGTCCTCCAGATCGGCGCACGCAACATGCAGAACTACTCCCTCCTCGCCGCGGTGGGGGAAAGTAACAAGGCGGTCCTCCTCAAACGCGGGATGTCCGCCACGCTCCAGGAGTTCCTCCTCGCCGCGGAGTACGTGATGACGCGCGGGAACCACGCCGTGATCCTCTGCGAACGCGGGATCCGCACCTTCGAGACCGCGACGCGCAACACGCTCGACATCGCGGCCATCCCGATCCTCAAGCGCGAAACGCACCTCCCGGTCCTCGTGGACCCGAGCCACGCGACGGGCAAGGCGCACCTGGTCACGCCGCTCGCCTGCGCGGCGATCGCGGCGGGCGCTGATGGTCTGATGGTGGAGGTCCACCCGAACCCGGAACGCGCGCTCTCCGATGGCGAGCAGTCGCTGACGATCCCGCAATTCGACGAGATGATGCGCCGTATTCGCCCGTTCGCTGGGGTCCTCGACCGCCCACTCGGCGCGGTTGCATTACAGCGCGCTTCGTAGCGATTTCACGCATTCATGGAGGAGACTTGCATGCGCCCCACCGCACGTATCCGTTGCTCCGCCGGGACGATCCGCCGTTCGACGGAGGTGCACCGATGGTGAGCGCCACGACCAACGCCTCGGACACGAAGCGCTCGCTGCGCATCCGGGCCGTGCGCGGTGCGACGACGGTCGAAGCCGATGTGCCCGAGCTGATCACCGACGCGGTCCGCGAGCTGCTCGAGACGCTCGTCGCGACGAACGGCATCGACCCGGATGACATCGTGAGCGCGATCTTCACCGCGACGCCGGACTTGACGAGCGAGTTCCCGGCCAAGGCGGCCCGCGGGCTCGGTTGGGTGGATGTCCCGCTCCTCTGCGCCCCCGAGATCGCGGTCCCCGGCGCGCTCCCGCGCTGCGTTCGCGTCCTCCTCCACGTGATTGTCACCGACGGCCGCGCGATGCGCGCCGCCTACCTCCGCGGCGCCCGCTCGCTCCGCCCGGATCTCGCTCCACAGTGAGCTCCGCCCTGCGCTAGCGCGCCACTCCGCACCGCTCCGCCGTCACGTCACCTCGCAATCCACGGCGGAGCGCACCCGAACCGGGTGCCCGTGATGCCGCGCGGGCCAGAAGCTGACGCGATGCATGCGCAGGTGCTCGACGATCGCTTTCCCCAGCGCGGAGTCGGGGGCGAGAAGCACGCGGATGGTGCGCGCGTCGACCTCGCCGTCGGTTCCGATGACGAACGACACGATCGTGTGCAGCCCGCGGTACTCGTGCCACTGCCAACGCGTGAGAAGGAGATGCGACGGGCAGGGGTTCGTGCTGCGGAGCTGTGCATGCACCTCGGGCTCGAACGCGACGCCGTCGAAGTCGTCGGTCCCGTCGCCGTCGCCGAATCCGGCGAGGGGGACCGGGCTCTCGCTCTGCTCATCGCTCGGGGACGTCGCGGTCGCCGGCCCCTGGATCGCGGGCGCATCGGCGATCAGCGACGCGTGGATCGCAGGCGGCACGAGCGGCGCGATGGTGGGGGCCGCTCGGCGGGGGTCCGCATCGCGCTCCGTGGTGTGGAGCAGATGGATGCGCATGGCGATATCGTCGAAGTCTGGCGCGGGCGGCGGAGCGGGCGCATGGGGCGGCAC
>JADGGM010000384.1 GCA_019689955.1 Gemmatimonadaceae bacterium | reverse complement strand
CTCTTCGTTGGGGGCGGGATCGACGGCCCCGAGGCGATCCGCGCGGCGCGCGATGCCGGCGCCGACTACGTCGTCGTGGGGACGCTGCTCGAGCGCGCGGGACCGCAGGGGGTCCCCGCGCTCGCGCACGCGGCGCGCCTGTGATCGACATCCACACGCACCTCCTCCCCGGCGTCGACGACGGCTCCCCCTCGATCGAGGTGTCGGTGCCGGTGCTGGAGCGTTT
Source organism: Gemmatimonadaceae bacterium (assembly GCA_019689955.1). GTDB lineage: Bacteria > Gemmatimonadota > Gemmatimonadetes > Gemmatimonadales > Gemmatimonadaceae > JADGGM01. The sequence continues at coordinate 3,870 of JADGGM010000384.1, read as the reverse complement.
CGGCGGGCACGGCGTGGATGTGCTCGTGTGCACGCCGCACCTCCTCGCCACCGAGGCCAAACGCGCGCCGGCGGCGCGGTACGCCGAGATCCTCGCGCGGCTCGCGGCGCACGCGCCCCCCAAGCCCGCGCTCGAGCTGGGGTGGGAGATCATGCTCGACGCGCCCGGGATGGACCTCCGGGCGCCGGAGCTGCACCTGGCCGGCTCGAACGCCGCGCTCGTGGAGTTCCCGCGGATGAACGTCCCGCCCGGCGCGGCGCACGAGCTGTTCCGGATCCGCATGAGCGGGGTGATCCCGGTGCTCGCGCACCCCGAGCGGTACTACGGCGCCACGATCGAGCAGGTCGTGGAGTGGCGGAGCGTGGGCGCGGTGATCCAGCTCGACGCGGTGATGCTCTTCGGGAACGCCCCGATGTGCCGGCTGGCGCGGGCGATCCTCGAGGAGGGGCTGGCCGACTGCATCGCCAGCGACAACCACGGCGACAGCCGGTCGCTGTACGCGGCGCGGCAGTGGCTGATCGAGATCGGCGCGGAGGAGCAGGCGCAGCTCCTCACGCACACGAACGCCGAGCGTCTCCTCGCCGGGGAGCCGTTGGTCCCGGTCGCGCCCATCCCGCGCGTGGAGGCGGGGATGCTCGGCCGACTCAAGGAACTCTTCTTCGGACGGCGATGACCCAACGGCTCACCGACGCGCTCCTCGAGCTCGCCGACACCGCCCGCCGTACCGCCGCCACGCTCGGCCCCGCCCTCGAGCGGGCCGCGCAGATGGTGCGCGAGACCGTGCAGCGCGGCGGCACGCTCTTCTTCTGCGGCAACGGCGGGAGCGCCGCGGACGCGCAGCACCTCGCGACCGAGTACGTCGTGCGCTACATGCGGAACCGGCGCGCGTACCCCGCCGTGGCGCTGACCACCGACACCTCCCTCCTCACCGCGGCCGGGAACGACCTCGGGTTCGAGACCGTGTTCGCGCGGCAGGTGGAGGCGCTGGCGAAACCGGGGGACCTGCTCATCATTCACTCGACCAGCGGCAACTCGCCCAACGTGCTCCGCGCCGCCGAGGCGGCGCGGGCGAAGGGGGTGTCCGTGCTCGCCTTCTCGGCGCGCGACGGCGGCGCGCTCCGCGCGCTCGCCGACCACAGCGTGGTCGTGCCCACCGAGCGGACGGACCGCGCGCAGGAGCTCCACCTGTGCATCGAGCACGTGATCTGCGAGCTCGTGGAGGCGGAGCTGTGATCTCGCTCCGTGGCAAGCGCGCGCTCGTCACCGGCGGCTCGCGCGGGATCGGCGCCGCGACCGCCCTCCTCCTCGCCGAGTGCGGCGCGGACGTGGGGATCGGGTACCGGACGCGCGAACGTGACGCCGCCGACGTCGTCCGGCAGATCGCCGACCGCGGCGTGCGCGCGTTCGCGCAGGCGGCGGACATCACCACCCCCGAGGGGACCGCGACGCTCTTCGACCGCGCGGTGCGCGAGCTGGGCGGGGTGGACCTCTTCGTCGGGAACGCCGGGATCTGGCCACCCGACGGCGTGCCGCTCACCGAGATGAGCGACGCGCAGTGGGAGGAAACCATGCGGCAGAACGTGCGCGCGATGTTCTACACCACGCGTGCGGCCGCGCGGCTCGTCGGCCCCGGCGGGCGCATCGTCCTCGTCTCGAGCACCGCCGGCCAGCGCGGCGAAGCGCTGCACGCCGACTATGCCGCGTCCAAGGGGGCGATGATCTCCTTCGTGAAATCGCTGGCCATCGAGCTGGCCCCGCGTGACGTGACCGTGAACGCCGTCGCCCCCGGGTGGGTGGACACGGAGATGTGCGCGCAACCCTTCGCCGACGGCGGGCGCGATCGCATCGCCGCCGCGATCCCCCTCGGGCGCGTGGCGACCCCGCGCGACATCGCCGGCCCGATCGTCTTCCTCTGCTCCGACCTCGCCCGCCACATCACCGGCGAGATCCTGAACGTGAACGGCGGCAGCGTCCTCTGTGGCTGAGCCCCATCGCGCCGCGCCCCGCCCGCGCGGCGCTCACCCGCACCAACCCATGATCGTTCTCCTCTTCACCGGCGGCACCATCTCCATGCGGTACGACCCGAGCGCGGGAGGGGCCGTGCCGGCGCTCTCGGGGCGCGAGATCCTCGAGGCCACGCGCGGGATCGAGCGTGTCGCGTGCGTGGAGGTCGAGGAGTGGGGCGCGTTCCCCGGCCCGCACATGACCGTGGAGCGCATGTGGGCGCTCCGCGAGCGGATCGCCTGGCACCTCGCGCGGCCGGAGGTGGAGGGGGTGGTGGTCACGCACGGCACCGACTCGCTCGAGGAGTCGGCGTACCTCATGGCACGCTCGCTGCCGGAGGAGAAGCCGATCGTGTTCACCGGTGCCATGCGCAACGCGAGCGACCTCGGCTGGGATGGGCCCGCGAACCTCCTCGACGCCGTGCGCGTGGCCGCGAGCCCCGGGGCGCGCGGCTACGGCGCGATGGTCGCCATCTCCGGGCGCGTCTTCACCGCGCTCGACGTGACCAAGGCGCACACGCACCTCCTCGACGCCTTCGAGAGCCCCGGCGTGGGCCCCGTCGCGGTGGTGGACGACGGCACCGTCATCTTCCGGCGCGCGCTCCCGCCGGTGCTTCCGCGCCTCGCGCCGGACGCCCCCGCGCTCCCGATCGACATCGTCTACAGCTGGACCGGCGCCGACGAGCGGCTCCTCGACGCCTCGCGCCAGAGCGCGCGCGGCGTGGTGCTCGCGGCGATGGGGCGCGGAAACATCCCCCCGGCGATGGTCCCGGCGGTGCAGCGGTGGATCGACGACGGGAAGCCAGTGGTGATCTCCTCGCGCGTGCACCGCGGGCGTGTGGGGGAGACGTACGGCTACCCCGGCGGCGGACGGCGGCTGCACGAGATGGGGGCCATCTTGGCGATCGGGCGGCGGCCGCCGCAGGCGCGCATCGACCTCATGCTCGCGCTCGGCCTCGGGATGGACGGCGAGGCGCTGCGCGCGGTGTTCGAGGGGTGATCCGTCCCCCCGGCCCGGTCCTGGAGATCGCGCGGACCCTGGAGCGCGCGGGGTTCGAGGCGTGGTGCGTCGGCGGCGCGGTCCGCGACGCGCTCCTCGGCCACCCGCACCTCGACTGGGACATCGCGACCTCCGCCACCCCGCGCGAGGTGCGGCGGCTCTTTCGGCGGACCGTGCCCGTGGGGATCGAGTTCGGCACCGTGGGGGTGCTCGACGAGCAGGGGACGATGCACGAGGTGACGACGTTCCGCCGCGACGTGCAGACCGACGGCCGCCACGCCGTGGTGGAGTTCGGTGCCTCGCTCGACGACGACCTCGCGCGGCGTGACTTCACGATCAACGCGATCGCGTACTCTCCCACGCGCGGCACGCTCCACGACCCGTTCGGCGGGCAACGCGACCTCGAGCGCGGGGTGGTGCGCGCCGTGGGGGAGCCCGGCGAGCGGATGCGGGAGGACCGGCTGCGCGCGCTCCGGGGGATTCGCTTCGCCGCACGGTTCGGCTTCGAGATCGAGCCCGCCACCTGGAGCGCGATCGTCGCGAGCGCCCCGCACCTCGGGCGGCTCTCGATGGAGCGGGTGAAGCAGGAGCTGGAGAAGACCATGGAGCAGGCGCGGCACCCGTCGCGGGCGCTCCGCCTCTGGCGGGAGAGCGGCGCGCTGGCGACGCTCGTCCCCGCGCTCACGCGCATCTCCGAGGTCACGCTCGGCTCGCTCGATGCCATCCCGCTCCCCGGCCCCGGGGCGCGCGAGGCGCGGAAGATCAACCGCCTCACGGCGCTGTTCGCGGACCTCGCGCCGGGGGAGGCGGAACGCGCCCTCCGGGCGCTGCGTTTCTCGAATGCCGACGTGGCGTGGATCACGAAGG
>JADGGM010000383.1 GCA_019689955.1 Gemmatimonadaceae bacterium | reverse complement strand
CGGGGAGCCCGTTCGCGCCGGGGGGGGAGCACACGATCACGCGCTCGACCCCGGCCACGCGAGCCGGCACCGCGCCCATGAGCAGACTGCTCGGGTACGCGGCCCGCCCGCCCGGCGCGTAGATCCCGACCGAGTCGACCGGGTCCGCGCGGCGCCCGACCACGATCCCCGGCTCCGTCTCGATCTCCACCGACTGCGGGACGAAGGCCGCGTGCGCCGTGGCGATGTTCCGGTGCGCACGCTCGAGCGCGGCGCGGAGCGCGGGGGCCAAGCGGTCGAGCGCGTCGGTGAGACACTGCCGGTCGACCTCGATCGCGCCGAGCGTCACGCCGTCGAGCTCCGCGGCGAGCGCGCGCAGCGCGGCGTCTCCCTCCCGGCGGACGCGCGCGATGATCTCGGCGGTGCGTGCACGCACCGCCGCGTCGCTCGACGTCGCCCGGTCGAACACCGCGGAGAGCGCCGGCGCGATGTCGGGGAGCGCGCCGCGCACGCGAAAGAGCGACGCGCTCATGGCATCAACCTCTCGATGCGCGTCACCAGGATCCCCTCCGCGCCGAGCGCCTTGAGGTCCGCGATCGTGCGGTAGATCGCGCGCTGCGAGACCACCGCGTGGACCGCGATGTGCGTCCCGCTGTTCAGGATGTCGACGACCGTCGGCCCGTTGAGCCCCGGGAGCACCTGCTTCACGCGGTCGAGCGCATCGCGGGGGACGTTCGCCATGACGTACCGCCGGCCGCGCGCGCGCAGCACCGACGACAGCGCGGTCGTCAGCTCGTCCAGCGCGCGCTCGCGCGCCGCGGCGGCCGCGCCGGTGACCGAGGGCGCGCGCGCCGTGATCAATCGCGCCGTCGACTCCAGCACCGTCGTGACGACGTGCAGCTTGTTCACCCGCATCGTGGAGCCGGTCGACGTGAGATCGACGACGACGTCCGCGATCCCGAGGTGCGGCGCGATCTCCGCGGCGCCGGAGACGGGGACGAGGCTCACCTCGCGCCCCGCCTGCTCGAAGAAGCGGCGTGTCACGCGCGGGAAGACGGTCGCCACGCGGGCCCCTGGGGCGATCTGGTCGATCGAGGCGATGCCGCTCTCATCGCGCGCGGCGACGACGAGCTTGCACGCACCGAACTCGAGGTCGAGCAGCTCCACCACCGGACGCTCGGACTCGCACACGAGGTCGAGCCCCGTCACCCCCGCGTCGGCGGCGCCGTCGGCCACGAACTCGGGGATGTCCTGCGCGCGCACGAAGATCGCCTCGAACTCGCCGCCGAGCGATGCCACCAGCGCGCGGTCCCCGAGCGCGCGCACCTCGAGCCCCGCGTCGGCGAAGAGCTCGCGTGCATCGTCGGCCAATCGCCCCTTGTTGGGCAGTGCGATCTTCAGCATGGACCCTCGACTCCCTCGAGCATGGCTCCTTCTCCCCTCGTGTGATGGGCTCGCCGGGCAGGCGGGCGGTACGGACACAAAAAAGCGGCCCGTCCTCGACTGGACGGGCCGCAGGCGCCTGCGCGTTCTCGCCGGTGCCTTGCTACTCGGTCACCCCGCATACGCGCACGACACCACGACCCGTCGGCCGATGGTGATGATGGTGCGCGTGATGGCGGGTGCGAATGCTCATGCGCGGAACATTAGCGGCTCCCGGAGGGGGAGTCAATGCCCCGATCTTGAGGATTCTTCAGGAACCGTGTATGTCTGCGTCACATTCCTTCGAGACGTGGGTGGTGTGCGATGAGTGGAGAGCAAACGCTGCAGGGCCCCGATCTGACACGCGGGATCGCCCTCACGGAGTTGCCCGACGGAACGATGAGGTTGGGGCACGCCAATGGCGAGGCCGTGCTCCTCGCGCGGCGCGGTGACGCCGTGTTTGCCATCGGTGCGACGTGCACGCACTACAGCGGGCCCCTCGCCGAAGGGCTCATGGTCGACGAGACGGTGCGCTGTCCGTGGCATCACGCCTGTTTCTCCCTGCGGACCGGGGAAGCGCTCCACGCGCCCGCGCTGAACCCGGTGCCGTGCTGGGAGGTGGAACAGCGCGACGGCATGGTGTACGTCACGCGGAAGAAGGAGCGTGACCCGCTCGCCCCGGCCCGCCCGGTGACGAAGCGCGGCGCGACCCCGGAATCGATCGTGATCGTCGGCGGCGGCGCGGCAGGGAGCGCGGCCGCCGAGATGCTGCGGCGCGAAGGGTACGAGCGCCGAATCACCGTGATCGATGCCGATCCCGATGCGCCGTATGACCGGCCTAACCTCTCCAAGGACTATCTGGCCGGGAACGCGCCCGAGGAGTGGATCCCCCTGCGCCCCCCGGGATTCTACGAGGAGCACGGGATCGACCTCGTGCGTGCCCGCGTCGTCGGGCTCGACCCCGCCGCGAAGCGGGTGACGCTCGACTCCGGCGCCACGCACGGCTTCGATCGCCTCCTCCTGGCCACGGGCGCGGATCCCGTGCGGCTGCCGCTCCCCGGGGGGGAGCTCCCACACGTGCACTATCTCAGAACGCTGGCCGACAGCCGCGCCATCATCGCGCGAGCCAAGACGTCCAAGCGCGCCGTAGTGATCGGCGCGAGCTTCATCGGGCTCGAGGTGGCCGCGTCGCTCCAGGCGCGCGGGCTCGAGGTGCATGTCATCGCTCCCGAGGCGCGGCCGTTCGAGCGCGTCCTCGGCCCACAGCTCGCGGAGCTCATCACGCAGCTCCACCAGGAGCACGGCGTCGTCTTCCACCTGCAACACACCGCCTCGTCCATCCGCCCCGGCGCCGTGACGCTGGACGACGGCACGACGATCGATGCCGATCTCGTGGTCCTCGGCGTCGGCGTGCGACCGGCCGTCGCGCTCGCGGAACAGGCCGGGTTGGCCATGGATCGCGGCGTGCTCGTGAACGAGTACCTCGAGACGAGCGCGGAGGGGATCTTCGCGGCCGGAGACATCGCGCGGTGGCCGGACCGGCACAGCGGCGCCCGCATCCGCGTGGAGCACTGGGTCGTCGCCCAGCGGCAGGGGCAGGCGGCCGCGCGCAACCTGCTCGGCGCGCGCGAGCCGTTCACCGCCGTCCCCTTCTTCTGGAGCGCGCACTACGACGTGACGATCAACTACGTCGGGCACGCGGACCAGTGGGAGCGGATCGACATCGAGGGGAGCATCGCGGACCGAAGCTGCGCGCTCGCGTACCGCACCGGAGAGAAGACCCTCGCCGTCGCGACCGTCTTCCGCGATCGCGAAAGCCTCCAGGCCGAGGCCGACCTCGAGCGGAACGACTGGACTGCGCTCCGGCAACTCCTCCCCGCCGGGTAGGGGATTTCCCAGCTTGCGCCGCACGGCGGAAGGGGTGCCCGGAGGGGGAGAGATGGTCTAAGTGACTGTCAGACGCCGAGATCGGACGGTTTGCCTTTTCCCTGGCATGTGAATAAGTTCACATACTCCGCGTACGGCGGAGATCCCTGCAACTCGAAATGGTACGGACCTGGAGGCCTCTGATAATGCGGTTCCTCGGACAGGCGCTCCTCGCGAGCGTGTTCGTCCTCGGCGCGTGCGCCGGTGGTGAGAAGAGCGCGAGCAACGACAGCAGCAGCGCGGCGGCTCCGGCCGCTGCGCCGGCCGCGGCACCCGCCGAAAGCGGCAGCACGGCCACGACGGCGGCGGCTGGTACGGCCGCTCCGATCACGGGGCAGATTCACGAAGTGAAGATGATCGGCGATGACAAGGGCTATCGCTTCGAGCCCTCGTCGATCACGATCAAGGTGGGCGATGGCGTGAAGTTCGTGAATGTCTCCGGCGGCCCGCACAACGTGGCGTTCGACTCCACCGCGATCCCGGCCGGCGCCGCTGCGCAGCTCGCGGCCAACATGCCGAACTCGAATGCGCCGCTGCAGAGCAACTTCCTCATGCAGCCCAACGAGGAGTACACGGTGTCGTTCGCCGGCGTGCCCGCCGGGACCTACACGGTCCACTGCACGCCGCACCTCGCGATGAACATGAAGGGGACGATCACGGTCGAGAAGTAAGCGACAACAGATCGTCATTGCGGCTCGTATGTGGGGGCGAGGGTGGCAGACACTCTCGCCCCCGCTACTTTATCACGCTGCCCCGGTCCCCTCTCCAGC
>JADGGM010000382.1 GCA_019689955.1 Gemmatimonadaceae bacterium | reverse complement strand
ATCACTCCCCCTCGCCCTACCCTTCATCCCGCATCACTTCCCACCACGGCCGCTCGGCGCGCGGCCGGCGCTCGCGGATGAGCGCGTCGAGCAGCGCCTTCACGCGCTCGAGCGGGAGCGCGCCCACGCGCGCGCGGACCTCCTCTTCCACCGCGCCGCGCTCCAGGAAGTCGGTCTCGATGTGGCCGGCAATCGTCGGCTCCCCCGCGCTCCAGCGCACGAAGAGCAGGTACGCACCCACCGGCGCGGCCGGGTCGCCCGTCTCGTCGGTGGCGATCTCCACGCTGTACGAGGCGCCGTCCGGCCCCTCGAACGCCGCGGGGCGGGCGTGCACGGCCATGTAGCCGCCGATCGTGCGCTCGTCGCCCTTCGAATGGTCGGGCGGGAGGAGCTGGGCCATGATCACCACATCTAGCGCCCGCCGATCATCTCCCGGACCACGTTCCCCGTGATGAACGCCACGTTCGCGGGGCGCTCGGCGAGGCGGCGCATGAGGTACGGATACCATTGTGTCCCGAACGGGACGTACACGCGAAGGTTGTACCCATCGCGCACGAGTTGCTCCTGCATGTCACGCCGCACGCCGTACAGCATCTGGAACTCGAACCGGTCGGGCGCGATGTTCGCCTCGCGCGCGAAACGCTTGGTCGCGGCGATGATCGCGGGGTCGTGCGTGGCGATCCCCGGATAGTTCCCGTGCTGCAACAGCTGCTGCATGCACCGGACATAGTTCGCGTCCACGTCCTTCTTGTCCGGGTACGCGACCGTGGCCGGCTCCTTGTACGCGCCCTTGCACAGCCGGACGCGGCACTTGAGCTTGATGGCGTGCTCGACGTCGCTCTGCGTGCGGTAGAGGTAGCTCTGGAGGACGATCCCGACGTTCTCCGGATAGTTGGGGTACAGCCGGTCCTCGAACAACCGCAGCGTGCGCTCGGTGTACGCGCTCGACTCCATGTCGAGCCGGACGAAGGTGTGGTAGTCGCGCGCACGGCTCAGGATGTCGTGCATGATCTCCACGCACAGGTCCTCGGAGATGTCGAGCCCCATCTGCGTGAGCTTGAGCGACACGTTCGCGTCGACCCCGGTCTCGTGAATCTTGTCGAGCAGGCACAGGTACTCCCGCCCGGCCGCGCGCGCCTCGGCCTCGGTGTGCACGCTCTCGCCCAGGAGGTCGAGCGACGCCTTGATCCCCTTGGCGTTGAGGACGCGCACCGCGGGGAGCGCGGTGTCGAGCGTCTCCCCGGCGACGAAGCGCGAGGCGAACTTCTTCGCGAGCCGGTTGTGGCGCACGAAGTGGAAGATCTGCGGCTGGTTCGAGAGATACAGAAAGGTCTGACGTAACATGTCGGAAGTCCGAGGGAGTGTCGATCCACGGGCGCGGGCCGGCGGCCGGCGCTAGTGCGCCTCGCCGACGGGCGCGGTGCTCGTGGAGGCGACGACGCGCAGCACGGGATAGTCACCCCCGGGCGCGAGGCGCGCGTCGAAGAAGTTCCACGTCACGAGCCCGTCGTCGCTCTCGGGCTCGAGCAGGTAGTAGGCCACGATCCCCTGCGGCTGTCCGGCGCGCACCACCCAGGCGCCCGCCGGGATGGTCCGCTGATCGGTGCTCCACCGCCCGGCGAGCGTCACGAGCCGGTGCCCCTGGAAAGGACGCGGCGCCCTCACGATCGAATCGATCGTGAACCGCTCCACGGTCGCGCTCCAGTCGCTCGACACGCGCTCCACGGTCACGCCGTGCTCGCGGAGCACGTGCACGGCCGCGCTGTCGGCGGCGTCGAGCACGTACGCCATGGGAAGCCGGCGCGCGAGCGTTGGGTCGAACCGGTCGTAGACGTCCATCTCGACGGTGTGGAACCGCCCCGTGCGCCGCCACCCGCGCGGGACGCCGGGCTGCGTGAGCGAGGAGTCGCCGGTCCGCTCGAGGTCCTCGTAGGTCACGGGCTCCCGGAGGGGGTGGCGCGTCATCTCGGAGCGGAGCGGGATGCGCGGGGCGGCCGCGGGGTTCGCGGCCCACTGCGCGACGCTCGAGTCGGCCCGGGCGCGGAGGGCGCGGATCTGCGCGCTCCGCTCGGCGACGAGCGACAGGAGCTCCCGCACGAACGCGTACGTCGCGCGCACGCGCCGCTCGAAGGGGTCGTGCGAGTAGGCCTCGCTCAGGACCGCGATCCCGCCGCGCAGGCCGAAGTAGTTGGTGCCGTAGCGCGGGTACGGCTCGTACGTGTACCACGCGCGCGGCCCGCGGAGCGAGGTGTCGGAGTCGTACGACCGCTCGAAGTTGCCGTAGTCGAACGTCTCGAAGTGGTCGCGCTCGCGCACGCGCCGCCGGAGCTCGGGGAGGAGCGAATCGCGCGCGTACACGCCGCCGAAGAGCGCGGCGGGGTTGAGCGAGGGGGAGTACGTGAGCGCGTAGCCGTGGAAGCTGCCGTCGGTCGTGTGGAGGTCGACGAACACGTCGGGGTCCCACCGCGTGAACGCGGCGAGCGAGGCGCGTGTCTCCGGCGCCTCGGCCTTCACGTAGTCGCGGTTGAGGTCGAACCCTTGCGCGTTCGCGCGCTGGCCGACGAGCTCGGGGCCGTTCTGTTCCTCGCGGTTCTTCGCTTGCGGGGCGAAGCGCTCGTTCCCGTCGGCGTTGTAGATGGGGTTGGCGAGGAGGACGACCGAGTCGAGCACGTTCGGCCCCGCGGCGAACCACAGGTCGCGGACGAGCGCCAGCAGCGCTTCCTTCCCCTCGACCTCGCCGGCGTGGATGTTGGCCTGGACGTACACGATCGGCCGGCCGAGCCGCCGCGCCTCGTCGGGCGTGTGGACGAGGGGACGCGAGAGCACGAGGAACGGGATCGCGCGCCCTTCGGTCGTCGTGCCGATGCTCGTCCACTGCGGTGCGCCGGCCGCGTGCAGGCTGTCGAGGAAGGCGATGACGTCGGCGTAGTGCGACGTCTCGAGGTACTGCGTGCGCTCGGCGCGCGTGCGCGGGAGCGGGGCGCGCGGCGCTTCGGGCTCGGGAGGCGGCGCGCTGGGGGCGCAGCCGGCCGCGAGGAGCGCGAGGAGGATCACCGGGGCGCGCATCATCGGCTGCTCGTCCGCGCTGCGGAGGCCGCGGCAGGCGTGCCGGCGGGCGGGTTGCCGATGAGCGATTCGTCGATGAAGCGCGTAAGCGTGTCGAACAAGTGGGTGCGCGTGTTGCCGCCGGCGATCGCGTGTGTGCGGTTGGGGTAGAGGACCATGTCGAAGAGCTTCCCAGCTTCCTCCAGCCGCGCCGCGAGCTGGATGGAGTTCTGCGGGTGGACGTTGTCGTCCCCGGTGCCGTGGATCAAGAGGTACCGCGCGGTGAGCCCGTCGACGTAGTGCTGCGCCGCGCCGCGCGTGTACCCGTCGGGGTTGTCGATCGGGCGGCGCATGTAGCGCTCGGTGTAGATGTCGTCGTAGAGACGCCAGTCGGTAACCGGCGCGACGGAGATCGCGGCGCGGAAGAGCGGGCCGCCGCGGAACGCGGTGAGCGCGGCCATGTAGCCGCCGTAGCTCCACCCCCAGATCCCGATCCGGCTCGCGTCCACCCACGACTGCCGGGCGAGCCAGCGCGCCGCGCTGATCTGGTCGTCCGATTCACGCTGGCCGAGCTTCATGTAAACGGCGTGCTTGAACGCGGCTCCGCGCGCACCGGTCCCGCGCCCATCCACGCTCACCACCACCACGCCATGCTGCGCCAGGAGCTGGTGCCAGAGGTAGCGGTCCCCGCCGTAGTCGTCGGTCACCGTCTGCGAGCCTGGGCCGCCGTACACGTACATGAGCACCGGGTACCGCCGCGTGCTGTCGAAGTCCGCGGGGACGATGCGGTAGGCGTTGAGCGCGACGCCGTCGGGCATCGGGATCTGGAAGAACTGCGGCGGCCGCACGGCGAGCGCGGAAAGCGCGGCGCGGAGCCGCGCGTTGTCCTCGAGCACGCGGACCGCTCTGGGCGCGCCCGGCGCGGCGAGGGAGAGGAGCGTCGTCACCGGGGGCTGGGTCGCGGTGGTGTGGCGGTCCACGGCGTATCGCCCGCCCGGCGCGACGGTGACGACGTGCGTCCCCGGCTGCGGCGTCAGCCGCGTCCCCGCCCC
>JADGGM010000381.1 GCA_019689955.1 Gemmatimonadaceae bacterium | reverse complement strand
GTGGACACGCCCCCCGACTGGCGTCCCCCCTCGGCCGTGGAGGACTCGCTGCGCCCCTTCTTCGACTCGCTCGCCCGGAGCCGCGACTCGGCGGCGCGCGCGCCACGCGCGCTCCTCTCCGACACCGCGGCGAATCTCCAGTGGTTCGCGCTGTTCCAGGACACCGTGCTGCAGAAGCTCGTCGAGACGGCGGTGCGCGAGAACCGTGACGTGCGCGTGGCCGTCGCGACGATCGAGGAGTTCCGGGCCGAGTACGGCGTTGCGCGCGGGCCCCTGTTCCCGCAGCTCGACGTGACCGCACAAGCCGGCAAGGAGAAGATCATCTTCGGCGGGACGCAGCCCTTCACCTTCAACGTGTTCAACGTCGCCGGTAACGTGGCCTGGGAGCTCGACTTCTGGGGGCGCCTCCGCCGCTCCGCCCAGGCCGCGCGCGCCGACCTGCTCGCCCAGGAAGCAAACGAGCGTGCCGTCGTGCTCTCGCTGGTGAGCGACGTGGCCGTCGCCTATCTCCAGCTCCGGCAGCTCGACCTCAACCTCGAGATCGCGCGCCAGACCCTCGCCTCGCGGCAGCGCACCTTGCAGCTCGCCACGCGCCGCTACTCGCAGGGGCTCATCTCCGAGCTCGACGTGCGACAGTTCGAGGCCGAGGTGGCCGATCCGGCCGCGCGCGTGGCCGACTTCGAACGTCAGATCGCGCAGCTCGAGAACCAGCTGAGCGTCCTGCTCGGACATCACCCCGGCCCCATCCCGCGCGGACGATCGCTCCCGGATGTGCTGTCGACGATCGACATCCCGGCGGGTCTCCCGTCGCAACTGCTGGAGCGACGTCCGGACGTGCGTGCCGCTGAGCAGAGCCTCGCCGCGGCGACGGCGCGCATCGGCGTCGCGCAGGGGGCCCGCTTCCCGCGCTTCACGATCACGGGCCAGTATGGATCGCAGAGCACCGAGCTCTCGCGGCTCCTCGGACGCAACACGGACACGTATCAACTGTTCTTCGGGATCTCGCTCCCGCTCTTCACCGGCGGACAGTTGAGCAACGACGTACGCGCGGCGCGGGCCCGGGCGGAGCAGGCGCGGTATCGCTATGAGCAGACGGTGCTGCAAGCGCTGCAGGATGTCGAGGATGCGCTGGCCGCGGTGCGGTCGGGGCGGGATCAGGTCGTGGCGCAGCAGACGCAGGTGAACGCGTTGCAGCGCGCGCTGCACCTGGCGACGGAGCGGTACGAGGAGGGCGTGTCGTCGTACCTCGATGTGCTCGATGCGCAGCGCAGCCTCTTCACGGCGCAGCTCGCGCTCACCCAGGCGCAGTTGCAGGCGCTGGTGGACGCGGTGCAGTTGTACAAGGCGCTGGGTGGAGGGTGGACGACGGAGGGTGGTCCGCCGGAGCGGTGAGCGAGCGGGGCTGAGCGCTAGAGGGTGGGGCCGCCGGCCATGAGCCACGCCGCCGCTTCCGGGTGGCGGTTCATGACGGCGATGAGGAGGGTCGTGGTGAGCGGAACGTCTGCGCCCTCACAGAGCCCGCGCAGCGCGAGCTCGTCGACCTGACACTCGCGCGCAGCCGCGGCGGTGTCCCCACGATAGTACCGCTGGACCAGCGTGCACAGCCGAGGAATGATCTCGGAGTAGTGGATGTACTTCATACGTCTTCCGCTCTCCGGCTCCCCGCCACATCGGAGCGATTCGCGCGGGGCTTCATTCACAATAGACGCGCGAGGCGGCGGGAATCCCTACGCAAACAGGTAGATGGCGCGGTGATACATCGGTTCCGGCTCCGGAGCGCGTCCGCGGTGGGTAGTGTGCCTCATCGTACGCTTCGACGGGGCGAGTCCGGAATTCCAGCCGCTCCTCTGGGTCACGGGAACCTGCGGAGACGCTGGTCCAGTGATCGATCGACGGCGACGAGCGCACGCCGGATTGCCGGGAGCGTCCGACGCATCCATTCGAGTGCGTGACGTCGTTCCTCCGGCCCTGCAATCACGGGATCATACATCGAGCCATTTCGCCACTCGCGGATTTCCGCGGAGTCAGGGACGAGGTCGACGAGCGCCTGGCCCCCCAGTGCCGCCGCTCCGGCGAATGCCATTTCATGGTGTCCCGGCCCGCTGCCCGTTCGGAGCCCATGTGCTGCGAGCAATGCCAGCGCGGCCATGTGCCCCGCGTCGTAGGCTGAGCGGAGCGACCCATCGATGCTCAATCCGGGGACCTCTGCATCGTGTGCGCTTTCCACCGCCTTCTGCCAGATCACCTCGATTCCTGTCGGGTTCACCGGTTGCACGCGAAGCCGCTTCGCGTCGAGCATGCGCTGCACGGCAGGAGGCCACGCACGAGGCGCACCACTCGGCGGGCCGGCACCCGATGTCGGCGTCGAGTCGTGCCGGCCGCCGTCACGTGCACTCATGCCGCGGCGTCTCCGCGTTCCGGCATGGTGATCCCTGCGGCCGTGGCCAATGGCGTGAGCACGTCGGCCGACCCTGCCACCCACCGTTTGGGACCCGCAAGGACCTCACGAACGAATGCCGCTCCCGGATGCTCGGGATTACTCAGTCGTTCGGCGAGACGCTGCTCCGTGTACCGCTGCGCGTTCACCTCCCGCCCGCTCAAAAGCCCCACCTCGGTGAGCCGGCGAAAGAAAGTCTGGCGATCGAAGGTTCGGCCTTCGAGGATGAAGAGGTCGACATCGCTGGTTGCGCGCGGCTGACCGTGGGCAAACGAACCGAACACGAACGCCGCCTCCACACCGGGAACGTCAAGGAGCGCATCACGGAGGAGAGCGATAGGGTCCGCGGCGGCGGTGATGAGGAGACGAAGCGGGGCCCAGAGCGGCGAGGTCTCGTTGGTGTGATAACGTACGTGACGTCCGTCCACGGATCGCTCGACGAGCCCGAGGCCAACCAGACGCTCGAGCTCTCGCTGGAGCGACGCACCGCCCAGGCCGAGTACGCGCTGAACCTGGCGCATGTGTGGCCGGGCGTCGGGGCGAAGCGCGAAATATCGGATGAGTCGCGCGGCCGCCGGCGCGATTCCTAGCTGCTCCATCGTGTCGGCCGCCGGGCGCGGCGCCTCGCTCGCCACGTGCCTCGCACGAGGAGGGCCGGACCGGGGTCGAGCGCGCGCGCGGCGAGGCATGCCCCAAATATTGGTACAATGTGTCGCCCCAGTCAATGGGTCGATATGGCCAGCTATGCTGTCTGACGCTCCGCCTGCCCGCAGCATTCTCCCCCTCCTTTCTGCCCCGGCTGCCCCTGTCGCTCCACGCCACCCCGTTTGGCACGACCGGAGCGTCGGGAAGTCGCCGAGTGAACGCACCGCGGGAACCGCTCGCCCGGCGCGGACTCGTCCCCCATGACACCGATCAGCGTCCCCGCAGCGTCAGCGCCCGAGACCGGCTACGCCACGATGCTCAGCCTGTTGCGCGATGCGTGGATTGCGACTCCCCGCCAACGGCACGCGGCCTGTGGTAGGCGTGCCGGACGGCTCGAAACCGAATGCGGCGTTCTCAACCGAGCGCGTGCGGTGCAGCGCTGGACGCTAGACAATTTTCGGTGTATATTCGGCTTCCGCCACGCTCTGCCTACCATATTCACCGCCGGAGAGCCGATGGAGACAGCGCCTGCCGCCGATCCCACCCTGTTGCGACGGGCCGCGGCCGCGTTGGGCGAGCCGCGCCTCGCCAGTCTCGCCGAGGCCTTGGACCGGTTGGCGTTGACGCCCGAGGACGCACGCGCAATCGCGCTCCTGCTGCAGTCCTCCATGGACACGTGGTGCCTCGGCGAGCTGACGCCACTCGGCCGGCAGGGCGTGACGCTCCACGAGCGGATCAGCGACTTTCTCGCCGCGACGGCGCCGCGGGCCGCGTCCTCCCAGCACGGCGACGGATCGCGACCACTTGGTATGAACGGCTCGCGTGCTCACCGGGCCACACGACGGTAGCCTCTTCGGCGGGAACGTAGAAAAGGACGCCGTCCCGTGCGAGACGAGCGCTGCGGGCCGCCGATCTCCGACGCCGCGAACCGCTCGCTCCCCTACCCCTCCCGTATCGTGCTCGCCGGATCCACCGACGCCGCCTGCCGTGCCGGGACGAGGCTCGCCACGATCACGG
>JADGGM010000380.1 GCA_019689955.1 Gemmatimonadaceae bacterium | reverse complement strand
GGCGAAGCACGGTGCGGAGCCATCGCCCGGTGTGCGACTGCTCCACCTGGGCCACCTCCTCGGGGCGCCCCATGGCCACCACCTCCCCCCCGCGCACGCCGGCCTCGGGGCCGAGGTCGATCACCCAGTCGGCGAGCTTGATCACGTCGAGATTGTGCTCGATGATCACGAGCGTGTGCCCGTGGTCGACGAGCCGTTCGAGCACGCGCGCGAGCTTGCGGATGTCTTCGAGGTGGAGCCCCGTGGTCGGCTCGTCCATCACGTAGAGCTTGCGCCCCCCCTTCTTCCCCGCGTTCGCCAGCTCGCGCGCAATCTTGATCCGCTGCGCCTCCCCGCCCGAGAGGGTGGGTGCGGGCTGCCCGAGGCGCAGGTAGCCGAGCCCCACCTGCTGGAGGTGCCAGAGCGCCTGGCCGAGCTTCTCCTCGCGGGGGAAGAAGCGGATCGCTTCGTCGACGGTGAGGTTCAGGACGTCGTGGATGCTCTTCCCGTTGACCTTGACCTCGAGCACCTCGGGCTTGAAGCGCTTGCCGCCGCAATCGTCGCAGGTGACGTAGACGTCGGCCATGAACACCATCTCGACCTCGAGCTGTCCGGCCCCCTCGCAGGTCTCGCAGCGCCCGCCGGGGACGTTGAAGCTGAAGGTGCCCGCGGTGTAGCGCCGCTTCCGGGCGAGCGGCTGATCCGCGAAGATGCGGCGGATCTCGTCGAACGCCTTCACGTACGTGACGGGGTTGGAGCGCGGGGTCTTGCCGATGGGGCTCTGGTCGACGAGGACCACATCGTCCAGCGCCTCGACGCCGGTGATCGCGTCGAACTGCCCCACGCGCTCACCCAGGTGCTGCTTGGCGCTGTGCTCTCCGTGCAGATGGGTCTCGAGGGCGCGATAGAGCACGTCGTGCACGAGGGTGCTCTTCCCGGAGCCGGAGACGCCGGTCACGACGGTCACGGCGCCGAGCGGGAGCTTGATGGTCACGCCGCGCAGGTTGTGCTCGCGCGCGCCGCGCAGGGTGAGCCAGCGGGGGCCGAGCGGACGCCGCTCTTCGGGGAGCGGGATCGCCTTGGCTCCACTCAGGTACGCGCCGGTGAGCGGGCTCGCCCCGGCCTCGGCGAGGGGGCCGGCGAAGACGACCTGGCCGCCGTGCTCCCCGCTCGCGGGGCCGAGCTCCACCATGTAGTCGGCGGAACGGATCGCCTCGAGGTCGTGCTCCACCACGAGGACGGTGTTCCCGCCGTCGCGGAGGCGGCGCAGGAGGTCGAGGAGCCGGCTCACGTCGCGCGGGTGGAGCCCGATCGAGGGCTCGTCGAGCACGTAGAGGGTGTCGACGAGGTGGGAACCGAGTGAGCTCGCCAGCCCGATGCGCTGCGCCTCCCCGCCGGAGAGGGTGCGCGTCGCGCGGTTGAGGGAGAGGTAGCCGAGCCCCACGTCCACGAGGAAGCGCGTCCGCGCGCGCGCCTCGGCGAGGATGTTGGCCGCCACCTGCTGCTCGAAGGTGGTGAGCGGGAGTGCATCGAGCCACGGCACGAGCTCGTCGACCGGCATCTCGCTCACCTCGGCGATCGTCCGCCCGCCCACGCGCACCTGCAACGCCTCCGGGCGGAGCTTCGCCCCGTGGCAGCTCGGGCACTCGCGCGCCGACTGGTACTGCCGCAGGAAGACGCGGATGTACTGCTTGTAGCGCTTCTCCTCGAGATCCTCGAGGAAGGGGAAGATCCCCTTGTAGCCGCGCTCGCGCGCGGTGAGGAGCTTTGTGCGGTGCTCGGCCGGGAGCTCGCACCAGGGGACATCCATGTCGATCCCGTGGCGGCGCGCGAACTCGGCGAGCGCGCGGCGCTTGTTCTCGTAGCGCGGCTTGGTCCACGGGTCGATCGCCCCCTCGCGCAGCGTGCGCTCGGGGTAGGGGACGATGAGCGCCTCGTCGTACTCGAGCGTGGCGCCGAAGCCGTTGCAGGTCGGGCACGCCCCGCGGGGATTGTTGAAGGAGAAGAGCTGCGGGGTGGGCACTGGCGCGCGCGTGCCGTCGTACGCGCACTCGAAGCGCTCCGAGAAGCGGAGCCGCGTGGGGGAGGGGGAGGCCGTGGCGCCGGCCCCCGCGCGCTCGCGCCCCCCTTCGCCCACGAGCACCGCGCACTCACCGTCCCCTTCGGCGAAGGCGGTCCCGATCGCGTCGGTGAGGCGGCGCGCGGTATCGGGGGACGGGGAGACCACGAGACGGTCGACCACGACCAGCAGCTCCCCCGCCCTGGTGAGGTCCGCGTCGGCGGGGAGATCGTCGAGGTGGGTGAGGGTGCCGTCGATCGCCACGCGGAGGAAGCCCTGCGCGCGGAGGCTCTCCACCACCGTCGCGTGCGTCACCTGGTCGCTCAGGCGGAGCGGGAAGGCGACGGCGAAGCGGGTGCCCTCGGGGAGGGAGAGCACGGCGTCGGTGGCCGACTGGACCGTATCGGGGCGCATCTCGCGCCCGCACACCGGGCACATCGTGCGGCCCACGCGCGCCCAGAGGAGGCGGAGGAAGTCGTAGACCTCGGTCGCGGTGCCGACGGTGGAGCGGGATGTCTTGGTGGGGTTCTTCTGCTCGATGGCGACCGCGGGGGAGAGGCCGTCGATGTGGTCGACGCTCGGCTTCTCCATGCGCTCCAGGAACTGGCGCGCGTAGGCGGAGAGCGACTCGACGTAGCGGCGCTGCCCCTCGGCGTAGATGGTGTCGAACGCGAGCGAGGACTTCCCCGAGCCGGAGGGCCCGGTGATGACGGTGAAGGCGCGGCGGGGGATCTCGAGGTCGAACCCCTTGAGGTTGTGCTGGCGCGCCCCGCGAACGACGATGTGCGACTTCATGAGGTGGGAAAGATAGCGCGCGGGCGCACCGTAGAAAAACCGGTACCGGCGCCCTCAGCGCCGGCGGGCCATGAGGCGCCCTACGAGGAGCACGATGACGGCGCCGAGCGTGGCCAGGGCGATCGAGCGCGAGTCGAAACGCGTCTGGCTCACCGAGCCCCAGCCGAGGGCGGAGCCGACCCACCCTCCGATCAGCGCCCCCGCGATGCCGAGCAGGACTGTGATGATGCACCCCGCCGGATCACGCCCGGGGACGAGGAACTTCGCGAGTGCGCCGGCCACGAGGCCGAGGATGATCCAGTGCAGCCAGAGTTGCATCGAGAGCGGGAGCGCGGAGGACGCGTGCGGCCGGGGGGCAAGGGCCCCCGCGACGCGAAGTCGCCCCCCCGGCGCGCGGCGGGGCGCCCCCGCCCCCGCCCCGCCCCCCCCCCCAAAACGAGAGCGGCGGCCGGCACCGCCCGTCATGGCGTCCGTCGGGCCGCGACGCGATAGATCCAGAGCAGAATGATCGCGCCAATGATCGCGAGGATGATGCTCCACAGCCCGAACCCGTTCAACCCCCGCCCCATGATCAGATTCCCGATCCAGCCGCCGATGAAGGCGCCGACGATCCCGATGATGATCGTCACGATGATCCCGCCGGGATCGTTCCCCGGCATGATGGCCTTGGCGATCGCACCTGCGATCAAACCGAGCACGATCCAAGCGATGATCCCCATACGCCCTCCGTCCTAGAGTGGCTCGTCCGGCGCGGCGAGGCACCGCGCGGGTGATCGAGCCGATAGGAAACGCAACCCGTGTACCAATGATCGCGCCTTGCCTGTGTCCTTCGGGGGGGATAGTTTCGATCCGCAACGCACCTTCCACCGGGCATCTTCCGTTTCGCGCCGCCCCGCGTCATCGTCCTCCGCGGTTCATCCTGCCGGCACCGCATCGCATGCCCTACGTTCTCCTCGACGGACATTCGTACCCCCTCGCCGCCGGCGACAATGTCATCGGCGGGGTGTCGAATGCACACGTGCGGATCGCGGGCGCGGGGGCGCCGGTCCCTGACATTGCGGCAGTGGTCGCGGTCTCGGAGGACGGCACCGCGGTCATCCGGCG
Source organism: Gemmatimonadaceae bacterium (assembly GCA_019689955.1). Lineage (GTDB taxonomy): Bacteria > Gemmatimonadota > Gemmatimonadetes > Gemmatimonadales > Gemmatimonadaceae > JADGGM01. The sequence goes on along the minus strand of JADGGM010000380.1, from coordinate 167 downwards.
CGGGGACGACGGTGCGGTGCGGGTGAACGGGGTGCAGCTCGGTGTGGAGCCCTCGCCGCTCCTCCATGGCGACAAGATCGAGGTCGCGGGGCGGGAGCTCTTTTTCGGCGACGACCGGAAGGGCGGAAACACGCAATACGTTCAGAGCGTACGGCTTCCGGGGGTGG
>JADGGM010000379.1 GCA_019689955.1 Gemmatimonadaceae bacterium | reverse complement strand
CGCACACGCGACCGCCTGTACACATGTCTCGCTTCCACGATCACTCGTCGAGCTCGCGATACATCACCGAAGACCCTAATGAAGACGGCATCGACCGTCGCGGGTTCCTGAAATGCATGGCGTGGGCGGGAACGGGCGTCGTCTGGGGGCTCGCGGGAGGGATTCCCACCTCGTACGCCCTGAGCCGCGTCCCACTCCTCGGCGAGCACGAGCGGAAGAGCATCTTCTTCGCCCAGATCAGCGACAGCCACATCGGCTTCAGCAAGGAGGCGAACAAGGATGTCACCGCCACGCTCCGCGAAGCCGTGGCGAAGCTGAACGCGCTCCCGCAGCGTCCCGCCTTCGTCCTGCACACGGGGGACATCACCCAGCTCTCGAAGCCCGGCGAGTTCGACACCGCGGACCACGTGCTGCGCGAGCTGCGGACGGACAAGGTGTTCTTCGTCCCCGGCGAGCACGACGTCGCGGTCGACAACGGCGCCGCGTACCTCGCCCGCTACGGGAAGTCCGTCGGCGCGAAAGGGGGCGGGTGGTACAGCTTCGACCACAGCGGGGTGCACTTCATCGGGCTCGTGAACGTGCTCGACCTCAAGGCGGGCGGGCTCGGCACCCTCGGCCCTGCGCAGCTCGAGTGGCTGGCGCGTGACGTCCGCGGGCTCCCGTCGAGCACGCCGATCGTCGTCTTCGCGCACGTCCCGCTCTGGACCGTCTACCCCGAGTGGGGGTGGGGGACGGATGACTCCGAGCAGGCGCTCGCGCTGCTCAAGCGGTTCGGGTCAGTGACCGTGCTGAACGGTCACATCCACCAGATCATGCAGAAAGTGGAGGGGAACATCGCCTTCCACACGGCGATGTCCACGGCCTTCCCGCAGCCGGCGCCGGGGACCGCGCCCGCGCCGGGTCCGATGAAGGTGGAGCCCGAGCGCCTCCGCAGCGTGCTCGGCGTCGCCAACGTCACGTACGTCCCTGGGCGCCACTCGCTGGCCGTGGTCGACGCGACGCTCTCCGGGCTCCCGCCCGCGTTCGCGGCCGCGGGGATGCACGACGGGATGTCCGCGAACGCGCAGCAGCGGAGCGGGCGGACCGCCGCGCCCCTCGGCGCGAACGAGATCGGGATCGACAACTTCCAGTTCACGCCGCCCACGCTCCGCGTGGCGCGCGGCACGGCCGTCACGTGGATCAACGGCGATGACGTACCGCACCTGATCGTGAACGTGCAGCAGAAGTTCAAGGCGTCGCCGGTGCTCGACACGGACCAGCGCTATTCGGTCACGCTCACCGCGTCGGGGACCTACGATTACTTCTGCTCCCTCCATCCGAAGATGACCGGCAAGATCATCGTGGCGTAGCAGGTGGAGCGAAGCGAGACGGAACGTCACGGGCGCACGCGCGCGCGGTGACCTCCAGGGTAGGGAGGCACCGCCGCGCTGCGGATATTGCGTGCTACTCCGCCCGCAGCGTCTCGATCGGATCGACGCGCGCCGCGCGCCGCGCCGGGATCCAGCTCGCCGCGAGCGCGGCGGCGATGATGAGCACGACCCCGGCGACGATCGTGAGCGGATCGCGCGTCCCCACGCCATAGAGGATCGTGGCCATCGCGCGCCCGGCGCCGAGGAACACGACGATCCCGACCGCGATGCCGACCGCGACGAGTGCGAGCCCATTTCGCACCACGAGCCGGACGACGTCGCGCGGCGTCGCGCCGAGCGCCAGGCGAATCCCGATCTCGTGACGCCGCTGTGAGATGCCGTAGCTCAACATCCCGTAGATGCCGAGCAGCGCGAGCAGGAGTGCGAGCGCGGCGAAGCTGGTGAGGACCACCATCGCGAGGCGGCGCGTCCCCAGCGAGCGGTCGACGCGCTCCCGCATCGGCACGACGTCGTACACCGGCAGATCCCGATCGATGGCGCGGACCGCCGCGCGCATCAACCCCGCGACGGCGCTCGCCGGGAGCGTGCTGCGGACGGCCACCGACGTGCTCCTGGTTTGTCCACCGGCCTGTGCGTACGGATAGTAGATCGCCGCCTTCTCCGGCGCGGTGAGGTCGCTCTTCTTCACGCTCCCCACCACGCCGACGATCGTCGCCGTCCCGTGTCGGTCGATCTGGTGGCCGATCGGGTTCTCCCCGGGGAAGAACTGCGTCGCCAGCGCCTCGTCAATGATCGCGACCCGCTCCGCGCCGTCGACGTCGGCGCTGGTGAAGGCGCGCCCCGCGCGCAGCGGAATTCCCATCGTGCGGAAGTAGTCGCCGCCAACGTACCACACGTTCGCGTGCGGGCGCTGCCCCTCGGACGTGGCCGGCCGTCCGACGATCCGGAAGGGGGAGCTCGTGCCGAGGTCGGTGAACGGCATCCCGAACGCCGTCGCCGCGGACTGGATGCCGGGGGTCGCGCGCAGGCGCTGGAGGAGCGCGTCCTGGAACGCGAGGCGGCTCGCCGGCGTCGGGTAGCGCGCCTGGTCCAGGGAGAGCTGCATCGTCATCACTTGCGCCGGGCGAAAGCCGGGATCGGTGTCGAGCAGGCTGACGAGGCTCCGGATCGCCAGACCGGACCCGAGGAGGAGGACGAGCGCCAGCGCGACCTGCGCGATCGTCGCCCCGTGCAGGAACCGGCGGCGCCCAGGTCCCGCCAAGAGCCCGCGTCCGGCTGCTTCCTTGAGCACGTCGCTCGTGCTCACGTGCCCCGCGCGCCGGGCGGGGAGGGTTCCGAAGAGGAGCGCCGCGATGATCGTCACGACGGCGGTGAAGGCCAGCACCGTCGGATCGAGCCGCGCATCGCGGAGCATGGCGAACCGCGCGACGTCGGAGCGCGTGATGAGACGGATCACGACGGCCCCGAGGCCGATCCCCGCGACGCCGCCCGCGGCCGCGAGCACCAGGCTCTCGGCGAACAGTTGTTGAACGAGCCGCCGCCGGTCCGCGCCGAGCGCCGCTCGAATCGTGAGCTCCCTCGTGCGCCCTTCCCCGCGCACCAGTTGGAGCCCCGCGACGTTCACGCACGCGATGAGGAGCACGAGCACCGCGGCGCCAGCGAGCACCAGGAGAATCGGCCGGAGCTCCCCGGCGAGATACTGCACGAACGGCTCGCTCACCAGCGTCTGCCCCGACGCGGGGTTGTAGCCTGCCGCGCCGTAACGCTCGTGCCAGTGCGCCGCTTCGCGCGCGAGCTGGTCGTGGCGCTGGCGTGCGGTGATCCCCGGACGGAGCCGCGCGACGGCGGTGACGCTCAGCGAGCCGCGTTGCGTGGGCGCGAGCATCTCCGGCGAGAGGGGCATCGGTACCCAGAGCTGCGCCCGGTGCGGGTAGCGAAACTCCGGCGTGAGCACGCCGACGACCTCGTACGCCTCGTCGTTCAACCGGATCGTCGTGCCGATGATGCGTGGGTCGCCGCCGGTGAGGTCCTTCCAGAACGCGTAGCTGAGGACCGCGACACGGTCGTTCCCGTTCCGCGAATCTTCGGGCCGGTAGAGGTGCCCGAGGTACGGCCGGGCGCCGAACACGGCGAAGAAGTCGCCGAGCGTCGCGACGCTGGCGAGGCGTCGCGGCTCGCCGCTCCCCGTCAAATTGAGCGTGCCGCCGGCGAAAGCGGTCGCGGACTGGAAGAGGTCCGTGCGGGCAAAGAGATCCTCGGCTTCTCCGGGGGAGATCTGCGTGTGGTGGAGGTTGAGCCCGGAGAAATCGTCCTGCAGCACGACGAGCTCGTTCACCCACGGCACACGCAGCGGGTGCAGCAGCACCGCATCGACCACGCTGAAGATGGCGGTGTTGGCGCCGATCCCCAGCGCGAGTGTGACCACGATGACCGTCGGGATGAGCGGGCGTGCGACGATCCCGCGGAGCGTGTAGCGCAGATCGCGTGCGAGTGGGGACATGGTGGGCAGGGGGTGAGGGAGCACGCTCGGGTTGGCCGCGCCAGCTTAGGGGGTGTGGGCGGCACCGTCAAGCGATCGCCGCGTCGCCGAAACGCGCGACCGCCAGTCGCCGAGCTCGGCCATGACAGGGAGCGAGGGGTGGCAGTCATGGCTCGCGGAGGCGTGGAGCACGGAGAGGCGTTTGAGCGCCGTGCCGACGAGCGTGCGGGCTCAAGGACGAGGCGCTGGAAGAATC
>JADGGM010000378.1 GCA_019689955.1 Gemmatimonadaceae bacterium | reverse complement strand
GCTCATCGCGCGCGAGTGGAAGGGCGCGCAGGGGCTGGCCGAGGACGTGCGCTACTACGGCAAGTGGATGCGCGACGAGGCCGAGAAGCGCATCGGCCACCTCTACCCGAAGGTCGAGGTGACGGCCGAGATGGCCAGGGAACGGCCGGACCTCGAGCCGTACGTGGGGCAAGAGCTCACCGTGATCGCGTGGCTGTGGGCGCGCACGGTGAAGAGCCCGAACCCGGCGTTCGCCAACGTGGACGTGCCGCTCGCTTCGACCTTCATGCTCTCGACCAAGGCGGGCAAGGAGGCCTACGTCGAGCCGGTGATCGAGGACGGCGGCTACCGCTTCACCGTGAAGGTGGGCAAGCCGAAGGATGCGGAGAGTGCCAGGCTCGGAACTACCGCGGGTAAGCGCAGCGCGTTCAAGTGCCTGATGTCGGGCGTGCCGGTCACATACGACCACATCCGCACCGAGGGCAAGGCCGGACGGATGGGCGCGCGACTGATGGCGATTGTGGCCGAGGGCGAACGCGGGCGCGTCTATCTCGCGCCGACGCCGGAACACGAGGCTGCGGCACGCAAGGCCAGGCCGGAGTGGAAGCCGGAGATGGCGCTGCCCGACAATCCGCGCGACTTCAAGACGCCGAACTACGGCCTTACGACCTACGGCGACCTCTTCACCCCGCGCCAGTTGGTGGCGCTGACGACCTTCTCCGACCTCGTGGGCGAAGCGATGGCGCAGGTCCGCCGCGACGCACTCGCCGCCGGCCTCCCCGACGACGCCACCCCGCTGCGCGACGGCGGCACCGGCGCCACCGCCTACGCCGAAGCGGTGGGGGTGTATTTGGCGTTCGCGCATAGCAAAGCACTGACGCGAAACTGCACGCAGACGGTCTGGTACACGGACCGGGACTCAACGATGGCCGGTTTCTCTCGCCAGGCCATTCCAATGACGTGGGATTTCGCCGAAGTAAACCCGCTTCTCGAAGCAACCGGGAGTCTCGCTGCGACGGCTTCGTGGGTCGCTGAAGTCCTGGAAGGGGCTCTCGACACTGCTGGGGTTACAGGCAAGGCGCGGCAGGAGGACGCAGCGCGGCTGAGCACCGAGATCGCACCAGTTGTGTCGACCGATCCGCCGTACTACGACAACATCGGTTACGCCGACTTGTCGGATTTCTTTTACGTTTGGCTACGTCGTTCGCTGCGCACGACCTTCCCCGACTTGTTCGCCACGTTGGCCGTGCCCAAGGCAGAGGAATTGGTTGCCACGCCCTACCGCCACGGCAGCAAGGAGAAGGCGGAGGCCTTCTTCCTAGATGGCATGACGCAGGCGATGCACCGGCTTGTCGAGCAGGCGCACCCTGGATTTCCGGTTACGATCTACTATGCGTTCAAACAATCGGAGAGCAAGAATGACGCGGGAACGGCCAGTACGGGGTGGGAGACTTTCCTCGATGCCGTGATGCGCGCTGGCTTCGGCATCAGCGGCACTTGGCCCACGCGCACTGAACAGCCACACGGTTTGCGAGTTATCAACACCAACGCCCTCGCCTCCAGCATCGTCCTCGTCTGCCGCAGGCGCCTGGCCTCCGCGCCCACCGCCACGCGCCGCGAGTTCGTCGCTGCGCTCAAGGCCGAGCTGCCCACCGCGCTGCGCCACCTGCAGGAAGGCAACATCGCCCCGGTGGACCTGGCGCAGGCCGCCATCGGCCCCGGAATGGCGGTCTACACGCGCTACGCCAAGGTGCTCGACGCCGAGGGCAAGCCCGTACCGGTGCGGGAGGCGCTGGCGCTCATCAACCAAGTGCTCGACGAGACGCTGGCCGAGCAAGAGGGAGACTTCGACGCCGACACGCGCTGGGCGCTGACCTGGTTCGAGGAGAACGGCTTCGACGAGGGGGAGTACGGCAAGGCGGAGCAGCTCTCGAAGGCCAAGAACACGAGCGTGGCCGGTATGGTGGAGGCGGGCATCGTCGCCTCGAGCAAGGGGAAGGCGCGGCTGCTGCGACCGGACGAGCTGCCGGATTCCTGGGACCCCGCCACCGACTCGCGCCTGACCGTATGGGAGAGCGTGCACCACCTGATCCGCGCGCTCGAGGCCGAGGGGGAAGCCGGTGCGGCGGCGCTGGTCGCGAAGCTGGGCGCCAGGGCGGAGACCGCGCGCGAGCTGGCCTACCGGCTCTACACGATCTGCGAGCGGAAGAGGCGCGCGGCCGAGGCGCTCGCCTACAACGGCCTCGTCCAGAGCTGGCCCGAGATCACGCGCCTCGCACGTGAGGGGGCGCCAGCGCACGGCGGCGCGCAGACCGCGATGTTCGGGGACGAGTGAGGCCCCAATGCCCGGTGATCAGGAAATGGGTGTGAAGTTGCCGCGTCGCGACCCACCGCTCGACGACAAGTTCGTCGACCAGCTCCTGCAGATCCCGGAGGGGCCGGGGTTCGAGACCAAGCGGGTCGGCGATAACCGGCGAAAGATCGAGACTGTGGTTGCGTTCTCCAACACGGAAGGCGGCCTGTTACTGCTCGGAGTCGAGGACGAGAGCAAAGCTCGGGGTCGGGACCGGCTGTACGGCATCCAAGAAAACCCGGAGGCCGTCGATGAGTTGCGACGGCTCCTGCGGCAACGGATCACACCAGTGCTGGAACCGCCGAGCGTGGAACCGCCCCGTTTCATCGGGATCGGCTGCACGCTCCGCGATGGCACGCGCGGCTCGATCATGGCCGTACAGGTGGCCAAGAGCACTGCGGTGCATTCGGTGGTGGATGGCGGCACGTATGTGCGGATGAGCCGGAGCAACCGCCAGATCTCCGCGGCTGAGATCACCGAGCTGGCCATGCGGCGTGGGACCGTGAGCGCGGTGAACGCGCTGGTGGACGTCCCGTTCGACCTGCTGGATACCGTCTACTGGCGGGAGTACGCCGCGCAGCGGCGCCTGACCAGGCCCATCGCGGAAGCGCTGCGGCACCTCGGCCTTGCGCGGGAGGACCCGAACGGCACGACCCGCCCCACGCGCGCCGCCGTGCTGCTGTTTGGCGAGGAGCCTTCCGGGTTGCTCGATTCCAAGTGCGCGATCCGCATCTTTCACTACAGGGGCGAGGCGATCGAGCGGACGACGAACCCGAACCTGCTCCGCCCGCCACACACGGTCGGCGGTCCGCTCCTCGCGCAAATCCGCGACGCGCGCGATGTCGTAATCCGCGAACTCGCCAGCGGTGTCCAGGTCGGCCCGCTCGGCTTCGAGATCGCCCAGCGCTATCCGGTGCGCGTGATCCAGGAGGCGATCACCAACGCCGTCATCCACCGTGATTACCACATCTCGGCCGACATCCACATCCGGATCTTCGCCGAGCGGATCGAGGTGGAGAGTCCGGGCAGCCTTCCGGGCGGCGTGACCACGAGTAATCTGGGGATCATCGGTTCCCGCCCACGCAACCGCGCATTGGTCGATCACCTGCGCGAGTTTCCGGTGCCGCCCAACCTCGATGCCGGCGAGGGCGTGCCGATGATGCGGCGCACCATGGCTCAGGCCGAGCTCTACCCGCCCATTTTCCTGGCGAGTGATGACTTCGGGCGCGAGTCCGTGCTGGTCCAGCTCTCGAACCAGGCGCGGCCGAGCATCTGGGACCAGGTCGAAGCGCACCTCGATCGTGCCGGCACCATCGGGAATTCCGAGGTCCGGGCTCTGCTCCACACCGACAATCCGGTCCGTGCATCGAAGATGCTGAAGTCGTGGGTGGAGCTCGGCCTCCTCGTTCCCGTCGATCCGAACGCCGCCAAACAGCAGCGGCGTTACCGGCGGCCCGGAGTCTCGCCCGAAGTCACGTTGTTTTCCGGGATCCCGGAAAATGACGCGAGCGACGAGAGCTAATCCTTGTCGGAGCGATACTTCGCGGGTTCTCCGTTTCCCGCGCGTGGCGGCGGTGAGTCCCGGGGACCTCCCCCATTTTCCGGAACTCCGGAAAATGAAGGGATGTCGAACCGATCTTCCTTGCAGCACAAGGCTTTTCCGATCACCCTGTTTTCCACCGGCGGCCACGCCCTCCCGAACTAAGCGCGGCCCGGTGGACTTCGAGAACCGCGAGATCGCATGGCCATCACCAACCATGAACGCGTCGGCAAGGCGCTGCAACTCCTGCGGGACGGCCTCGCCCCGTTCATCGAGCGC
>JADGGM010000377.1 GCA_019689955.1 Gemmatimonadaceae bacterium | reverse complement strand
CGTCGCGCAGCGCGTGCTCGGCGTCGCGGCGCTCGCGGCGGCGCAGGACGCGCCGCTCGCCGCCGCGGCCTCGCGCATCGCCGGACCGCTCGGCGGCTCGATCGTCGCCGCGGGGGCGGTGATCTCGATGCTCGGCCACGTGAGCGGGATGACCCTCGCCACGCCGCGCGCGCTCTACGCCTTCGGGCGCGACGGGTTCCTCCCGCTCGTCTCCGCGCGCGTGGCCGCGATCCATCCGCGCTACCGCACGCCGTACGTCGCGATCGCCGTACACTCGACGATCGTGTGCGCGCTCGCGATCAGCAGCGGCTTCGCGGCGCTGGCCATCCTCGCCAACGTCTCGGTGCTCGTGCTGTACCTGCTCTGCTGCATCGCCGTCCTCGAGCTGCGCCGGCGCGATGTACGGAGCGGGGGGACACCGTTCCGCCCCCCCGGCGGTCCCGTGGTCCCGGTGCTCGCGGTGCTGGTGATCGTCTGGCTCCTCACGCACGCGACCGCGCGCGAGCTGCTCGTGGTCGCGGGAGTGCTGGGGCTCGCCGCGCTCTTCTTCGCGCTCACCGCCCGCCGCCGCGCCCTCGCATCGGCGACGATGACCCGCTAGGCTTTGGTGGTCGTCGCGCGGCGCGTGCCACGCCCGCGGCTCCTTCTCCATCCGCTTCGCCACTCATGACCGATCCGCTGCTCCGCTTCCGCGCCGAGTTCCCGATCCTCGAGCGCACGACGTATCTCGTCTCCAACTCCCTCGGCGCGATGCCGCGCACCGTCCCCGAGCGGCTCGCCGAGTACGCGGCGGCGTGGGGAGAGCGCGGCGTGCGCGCGTGGGCCGAAGGGTGGTGGCAGATGCCCGTGACCGTCGGCGACGAGATCGCCCCCCTCATCGGCGCCGGCCCCGGCGAGGTCGCGATGCTCCCGAACGTCACCATCGCCCAGGCCGCCATCCTCTCCGCGCTCGACTACACCCCCCCGCGCGACACCATCGTGATGACGTCGCTCGACTTCCCCTCGGTGCGCTACGTCCACGACACCCTCGCCACCCGGCTCGGCGCGCGCATCGTGACCGTCCCGAGCGACGATGGCATCGGCATCGACACCGCGCGCCTCCTCGAGGCGATCGACGAGCGCACGCGCCTCGTGTCGATCTCGTACGTCCTGTTCCGGTCCGCGTACATCATGGACGTCGACGCCATCTGCCGCCGCGCGCACGATGTCGGCGCGCTCGTCGCGCTCGACGCGTTCCACGCCGTCGGCGTGATCCCCGTGGACGTGAAGCAGTGCGGCGCGGACTTCCTCACCGGCGGCGTGCTCAAGTGGCTGTGCGGCGGACCGGGCGGGTGCTTCCTGTACGTCGCCCCCGCCGTGCGCGACACCCTCGCGCCATCGCTCACCGGGTGGCAGGCGCACGCGCGTCCCTTCGCGTTCGAGGGAGCGATGGACTACGCAGCCGGCGCGTTCCGCTGGCTCAACGGCACGCCCGTGATCCCCGCCCTCTACGCCGCTGTCGAGGGGCCGCGCTGCGTGCGCCGCGCCGGCATCGAGGCGATCCGCGCGAAGAGCATCCGGCAGACCTCGCGCCTCATCGCCCTCGCCGACGCCCGCGGCTACCGCGTGAGCGCCCCGCGCGACCCCGAGCGCCGCGGCGGCACCGTCGCGTTCGATGTCCCACATGGCTACGAGGTCGCGCAGGCGCTCCTCGCGCGCGACATCATCGTCGACTACCGCCCCGAAGCCGGGATCCGCGTCGCCCCGCACTTCTACACGAGCGATGAGGAGGTCGAGTCCGTCGTCGAAGCGATCGACGAGATCCTCGCCCGGGAATCGTGGCGCGCGTTCGCCGGGAAGCGGAGCGTCGTGACGTGATGTAGCGGGCTCAGCCGTAAACAAACGCGAGCGATGGCGTACGACAGGGGAAGATTCGGATGCATCGAGATCGCGGGAGCGCCGCCTCGCGTTGGCGGACTTCAGTGTCTACTATTACCGATCCCTGTCTCTCTCATCACAATTCCGGTACATTCGCCCCATGCCGACCCCACCCAAGAAGCTCCGCAAGCAATACACGAACACTGACCACCCGCTCGTCATCCTCCGCTTCGAGGATGGGCACGAGATCCAGGTCGCGAAGGGGGGCGGGAAGTCGTTCGACGCCTACAGCGGCGAGACGATCAAGGTGCTCGCCGTCTACGACCGCACCTCGGGGGAGCGCGAGCTGGTGGAGAGCAAGCGCGCCGACGAGTTCGCGGATGCGTGATCGCAGCGGCCGTCCGCGCTGGCGCGCGCTCGCGGCCCTGCTCGTGCTTCCGGCGTGCGCTCCCGCCCAGGGAGCGCCGCCTCCCCCCTTCGCGCCGGTCCGCGCCGCCACGGCCGCGCTCCGCCACACGCTCGACTCCCTCGCCGCGGCCCACCACGGCGTCGTCGGCTACAGCATCACGAACCTCGACACGGGGGAATCGCTTTCCCTGCGCGGCGACGAGACCTTCCCCACGGCGAGCCTGATCAAGGTGCCGATCCTCGTCACCCTCTACGATCTGGTGCAGCAGGGGAAGATCTCGCTCGACGACCCGCTCACGGTCCTGAAGATCGATCAGGTCCCGGGCTCCGGCGTCCTCCAGTTCCTGCACGACGGCGCGGTCATCACCGTGCACGACGCGGCGTGGCTCATGGCGACGACGAGTGACAACACCGCCACGAATCTGTTGCTCGACCGCATCATCATCCGCCGGGTGTGGCAAAAAATGGAATCACTCGGGCTCCCGCACACGAAGGTCCACTCCAAGACCTTCCTGCGGATCTCGAGCGTGGCGATGGACAGCTCGGTGAAGTACGGTCTCGGCGTGTCGACGCCGAACGAGATGGCGCGGCTCTTCACGCTCCTCGCCCGGGGCCAGGCGGTGAGCCCCGCCGCCGACTCGGCGATGCTCGACATCCTCGAGCACAACGACGACATGCAGATGTTGCAGCGTTACCTCGACGGTGTGCGCGCGGCCCACAAGACGGGCGCGGTCGATGATGCCCGTACGGAGTGCTCGCTCTTCTACTTGCGCACGCGCGTGGTGGCGTGCGTCTTCACGAAGGAGAACGCGGACCACCGGTGGGTGATCGACAACGAGGCGCAGCGCACGATGGCGGCCATGGGGGCGGCGATCGCGCGCGCATGGGGGCTCCCGGAGGACGCGAGCGTCGTCACGCAGTGAAGTGCTCGGGGCGCATCGCCCGTCGGCACCAAAAATGCCTCTCCCCCCTCCGACCCAAAGGCTCGCACTGTCGGATGGAGGAGATCCGTGAAGATCCTGTATGCCGCGCTCGCCCTCGCTCTCGCCGGTTCCGCGAGCCCGGCGGCCGCGCAGTTCACGGCGGCCGTGGTACCCCCCAAACGTGTCGTGCGCGTGGACAGCACCGTGCGCCGCGATTCGGTCAAGCGCGCCCAGGCAGAGCGGGCGGACCGGCTCTCGGACATGAAGACGTGGGTCGACTCCGCCGCCCGGGCGCTCGCCGTCGCGCCCCCGGCGCGCGACACGGGCGCCGCCGCGGGGCAAGAGCCCGTGACGCAGACGGCCGCCGGTGAGGTGGAGCCGTCGAGCGCGGGAGACACGGTGTTCCGCAACGGCGGCCGCGCCCCGGCGACCGCAACGTCGCTCCCGCTCTTCGCGCTCATCGGTGCGGGGGTGCTGCTGACCGGGGTCGCCCTGCTCCGGCGGAGCTGAGATGCGCCGAATCTTCGGGGCCGCGCTCACGGGTGCAGGGCTCGCGATCCTCGCGGCCGTCGGCATCGTGTACGCGAAGGGGCGCATCGCGCGCGATCAGGCTCGCACGCAGTGGGAGGTGCTCGAGGCGCACGGCGCCGTGGCCGACGTCGCCCGGCAGGTGGAGCGCGTGGAAGACCACGCCGCCCCGGCGCGCGGCTCCCCGGTCGCGCGCATCGTGATCCCGGCGATCGGGGTGGATGAGGTCGTGGTGGAAGGGGTGGACGAGGACCAGCTCGCCGCGGGGCCCGGGCACCTCCCGGGGAGCGCGTTCCCGGGAGACTCGGGGAACGCGGTGATCTCCGCCCACCGCGACCGCCAGTTCCATGGGCTCGACCAGGTCGCCATCGGCGACACGGTGATCACCGAGACGCTCGCCGGACGGGTGACGTGGGTCGTGGTGGGGCGCCGTGTGGTGGGGGAGGGGGAACCAGCGCTCTTCGCCAC
>JADGGM010000376.1 GCA_019689955.1 Gemmatimonadaceae bacterium | reverse complement strand
AAGAGTCTGCGCTCACCCCCACGTCACGCGCAGCGCGGCCTGCACCCGGCGCGCGATGCGCTCCACGATCCCGCGCGGGTAGTACCGCACGAGCACGGCCGCATCGTGCGCCGCCCGTACCCACTCCCCCTGCCGCGCCCGGGCCCGGAGCTGGTCGATCAGCTCGCCGCCGTAGTAGTCCTGAAAGAATCGCACCCCGCTACGCAGCGCCGCTTCGTGCCGCGCGCGCCCCCGCACGTACGGGCGCTGCGCGGCGAGCACGCGCATGGTGTTCCGGAGCATCCGCGCGGGGTCGCGCGACATGCTGCTCCCGTAGCGCTCGTACCGCCGGTACTCGGCCACGAGCGCGGTGTGCTCGTACGCCGGGAACTGCCGCGTCATGCGGAGCAGGAGGTCGTAGTCCTCCCCCGCGCGCAGCGTGGTCGAGAACCCGCCGAGGCGCTCCACGATGTCGCGCCGGAAAAGCACCGTGGCGAGCATCTCCACGTGATTGCGCGGGAGGAGCGCGTAGTACAGATCGCCGTCGGTCGGGCGACGTACGCGCTCGTCGCGCGGCGTGCCGTCCTCGGCGATGAAGCGGAACCGCCCCCAGACCAGCGCCGCGTCCGGGTGCTCGGCGAAGCACGCCATCCCTGCCGCCACCGCCGCGGGGAAGAGCCGGTCGTCGGCGTCGAGGAAGACGACGTACGCGCCGCGCGCCGCGCGCAGCCCCGCGTTCCGGGCCACCGAGAGCCCGCGGTTCGGCTGGCGCACGAGCCGCACCGTCGGGTACCGGGCCACGACACCCGCCACGTCGTCCGGCGAGCCGTCGTCGACCACGATGACCTCGACGTGCGGGTAGCTCTGCGCCAGCGCGCTCTCGATCGCTTCGGGGAGGAGCGCGGCCTGCTTGTAGCACGGGATGACGATCGACACGGTCTCCCGCGGGTCCAGGGGAAGGGCGAGCGCCTCGCGCTCGGCCGGCGCGGCGTCGGGGATCATCGTCTCGCCCGCGACGCGCGGTGCGTGCTCCCCCGCGCCGCGCGCGCCGCGTCCTCGTCGCTCTCTCCCGCGCCGGCCGGCGTGCAGGCGAGCTCGATGTCCGCGATCCCGGCGTACGTCCGCGCCTCGCTCACCGTGAACACCCCCGCCGGGGCGAGGCGGCCGAGGTAGCGCTGGCTCCTGTTGTGGAAGACGTGGCACTCGAGGTGGTACTGCCCGCGCGTGAGGTGCGGCCGGAAATCGAAGTGCAGCCGCACCCGCTCCCCCGCCTGCACGGCCGGGATCCCGATCTCCTCCCCCTGCACGTTCCCATCGTACACGATGAGGTTGTCCGTGGACCGATAGACCACGAACCCGAAGTGGAAGTCCGCGACCGCCTCGCGCGCGGCGTAGTCGACCGTGAGGCGGAGCGGCGTCCCCGGCGCGATCGACGTCACCGTCGCCCCCGTCTCATCGGTGAGCTGGGCGCGGACGACGTCGATCGGCCCCCCGGTCTGGTTCGCGTGGCGCACCTTCGTGGCGCCGAGGTACGCGGCGATGACGTCCGGCACCGGACCGCGCGCCTGCACCGAGCGATTGAGGTAGATCGCCTCGTCGCACAGGTCCGCGACCTGTTGCAGGTTGTGCGACACGAACACGATCGCCACCCCGCGCCCCTTGAACTCGCGCATCCGCTCCAGGCACTTCTGCTGGAACGCCGCGTCTCCCACGCTCAGCACTTCATCGATGATCAGTACCTCGGGGTCCAGGTGCGCCGCGATCGAGAAGCCGAGCCGCGCGTTCATCCCGCTCGAGAAGCGTTTCACCTGCGTGTCGATGAACTCCCCGAGCCCGGCGAACTCGATGATCTCGTCCATCTTCCGCGCGATCTCGGCGCGCTTCATCCCCATGATCGCGCCCTGGAGGAAGACGTTCTCGCGCCCCGTGAGGTCCGCGTGGAACCCCGCCGCGACCTCGATGAGCGCCCCCGTGCGCCCGTACACCGCGCACTCCCCGCGCGTGGGCTTCAGGATGCGCGTGAGGAGCTTGAGGACCGTCGACTTCCCCGCGCCGTTGGGGCCGATGATCCCCAGCACCTCCCCCGGCCGCACGGCGAACGACACGTCGTGGAGCGCCCAGAAGTCCCCGCTCGCCGCGTCCAGCTCGTCGGCACGCGGCCGGCCCCCGACGAGCCGCGTGGCGAGCGCGGGGATCAGGTCGCGCAGGCTGTCGGTCGACTCGCCGCGCCGGAACTTCTTCCACACGCCGTCGAAGCGGACCGCGGCGCCCGCCGCATCAGATGCTCTCGGCAAAACGGAACTCCGCGCGGTGGAAGACGACCCAGCCCAGCGCCAGCATCACCAGCGCGACCGCCGCGGCCCGCGCGGACGGCGCCGCGGGCGGGAGCGTGCCGCGCAGCAGCACGGCGCGATACGCGTCGATGATCGGCGTCATCGGGTTGAGCAGGAGCAGCGCCCCGAGCCGCCCGCCCACCAGCTCCACCGGGTACACGACCGACGTCGCGAACATCCACACCGTGATCACGATCTCGAAGAGATACTTCACGTCGCGGTAGAACAGGTTCGCCATCGCCAGGAGCAGCGCCAGCCCGCACGTGAAGACGATCTGCACGAGCAGGATGACCGGCAGGGCGAGCACCACCCACGTCACCCCGATGTGGTAGTAGACCATCATCGCCACGAGCACCGTGAACGCCACCGCGAAGTCGATCAGCGAGACGAGCACCGCGGAGAAGGGGAAGAGCTCGCGCGGGAAGTAGACCTTGGTGACGAGCGTCGCGTTGCTCGTGAGCGAGGCGACCGAGAAGCGGAGCGCGGTCGCGAAGAAGTTCCACGGGAGGAGCCCGGCGAACGCGTAGATGGGGTAGGGGATCCCCCCCGTGTCCACGCGCGTCACGCGGGTGAAGATGATGGAGAAGATGATCGTGTTCAGGACGGGCATGAAGATCGCCCACCCGAACCCCATCACCGTCTGCTTGTAGCGCAGCAGCAGGTCGCGCTGCACGATGCTGAACAGCAGCTCCCGGTACTCCACCTGCTCGTGGAGGATCTCGCGGAGATCGCTGCCCAGGCGGGAGAGCGAAGACACCATCGACGGACGTCGGAGTGAAACGCGGGGCGCGCCGTTCGGCGCGCGCCCCGAGCGGTCTGGCTACGGCGGCAGGTGCAAGAGGCAGGCCGTCGCTCGTCGCGGGCGCGGAGTCGCGCCGAGCACGCTTCACCCCTCCGCGGCCGCGCGCGCGCCGTCGGTGCGGCGGCCGAGCAGCGCGCCGATCGGCGCGAGCGCCTCGACGTGGTCGCACACGATCTTGAGCGTGGCCAGGAACGGCACCGCGACGAACGCCCCCGGGATCCCCCAGATGAAGAACCAGAACATGAGCCCCACGAAGATCGCCACCGGGTTGAGCGTGAGGCGGCGGCCGAGGAGGAGCGGGGTGACGAGGTTCGCCTGGATCAGGTTGATCGCGAGATAGCTCGCCGGGACGAGGAGCGCGTGCCCGGTGCTGCTGAAGGTGGTGAGCCCGGCGAGCGTGAGGATCGCGACCATCGCCGTGGCGCCGAGGTACGGGATGAACTCGAGGAGCGCGGTGAGCACCCCCCACAGCACCGCGTTCGGCATGCCGAGGAGCGCCATCACGCCCGCGATCACGATCCCCTCGACGACGTTCACCAGCGCGATGGTCGAGAGGTACATCGAGATCGACGCCTCGGTCTCGCGCGCGATGCGCACGGCGGTCTTCTTGTCGCGGAGCTGCGGGATCACCTGGACGAGCTTCTGCAGGAAGAGGTCGCCGCCGGCGAGGAGGAAGTAGAGGAGCACCAATACCTCGAGCAGCCCGACGAAGAAGCTCTCGGTGGTCCCGAAGACGCGCTGCGCGAGGCTCGGGCCGCGCAGCACCACCTCGCGCGCGGCGCGCGATCCGGAGACGCTGGTCGCGCTCTCCACCTGCTCGGCCGTGCGCGTGACCTGCTCCACCGGCTTCCGGAAGCGCTGCAGCCTGTGCTCCGTGGCAGCCAGCGTTTGCGGCGCGCGCGCGATCCACGTTTGTACCGGGCCGATGAGCGCGTAGGTGCCGAGCGCGAGGAGCCCGACCAGCGCCAGCACCACTAGGCTCTGTTTGGGAATGCGCGTCGGAGCATCAGGCGAATCATGCCGAGAATGACCCAGGCGCGGTATCGCACGGCGAGCTTGTCGGCCCGCTGGGC
>JADGGM010000375.1 GCA_019689955.1 Gemmatimonadaceae bacterium | reverse complement strand
GCCCCCCAGCCCCTGGATGATCCGCCAGAGCACGAGCGCCCCCAGCCCGTGTGACGCCCCGCAGAAGAAGCTGGAGAGCGTGAAGATGATGATCGATCCCACGAAGTACCGTTTTCGCCCGAACATGTCGCCGAGCCAGCCGGTGAGCGGGATGATGATCACGCTGGCGAGGATGTAGCCCGTGGACACCCAGGCGATCTCATCGAGGCTCGCGCCGAGGTTCCCCATCATGTCGGGGAGCGCGACGTTGACGATCGATGAATCGATGACCTGCATGAGCGCCGCGAGCACGACGGCGAACGCGATGAGGTACTTGTGCTCCGCGCCGCGCGCGGCTGTCGGTGGAGCGGGGGGCGCGCCCGGTCTGAGCTCCTCCGGTTCGGCCGCGATCTCGCCATCTTCGATCGTGGCGCCGGCTCGTATCGCGTCAGTGGTCACGGTTCCTGGCGCCGCGCCGAGGACGACGCGAGCGTTGCCGCGCCGGCGGCCGCGCGCTGTTCGTCCCATTCGGCGAGGAGCTTCCGGATGCCGGCGACGAAGAAGTGTTGGGCCTCATCGAGGTAGCGCATGCGTTCGCGCACCGCGTCCGGCTGGCGGGGGAGCCGGTGTCTGGCTTCGGCGACGAGGTCGTGCAGCGCCTCCCATCGGGCCAGCCGGTAGGCGACGATCCCGCCGAAGAAGTCGGGCGCCATCTCGTAGTAGTCGCGCCGGTCCCCGGGGAGGCTGACGCGGCGCAGCCACCCGTGCCGGAGGAGGAGCCGGGCATCGGTGCTCACGCTCCCTTTGCTGACGCCGAGCGCCTCGGCGATCTCGTCGAGCGAGCACGGGCCAGGGCTGAGGAGGAGGAAGCCGAAGAGGCGGCCGGCGATCCGCGGCAGGCCATCGGCCTCCGCGCGCAGCCCGACCTCCTCGATGAACCATCGCACGGCCTCGTTCACGGCACCTCCTTGCAGCGACGCAGGCGGCTTCTTAGTTTAGTATGTACTGAACGTAACGAACGCACGCGCCAGCACAAGCCCTCGTTGGCACGTTGCGCGCATCGCTGGCGCGGGCGCGGCCTTTAGCCCGGAGCTCGCATCATGCGGAGTGGACCGATCGATCTCGTCACCGTCTCCCGGGAATACGGGGCGGGCGGGAGCGAGTTCGCGCAGAAGCTCGGCGCGCTCCTCGGGTGGCCGGTGCTCGACCACGACATCGTCCACCGCGTCGCCGAGCGCCTCGCGCTCGATGACGCCGTGGTCGAGCGGCTCGATGAGCACCCGCCGACGCGCCTCGCCGAGCTGGCCGGTATGCTCCTCGTCACGCCGCCGGAATCCTCGACAGCGTTCACCCCGAGCCCGCTGCTCCAGGACCGCGTGGCCGCAGCCGCGCAGGCGGTGATCCGGGAAGCGGCCGAGTCGCCGCCGCTCGTCGTAGTCGGGCACGGGGCGCAGTGCCTCTTCCGCGACCGCCCCGGCACGCTCCACATCCGTCTCATCGCGCCGCTCGAGCTGCGCGTGAAACGGCTCTGCGCGCGACTCGGCTGCTCCCGCACCACCGCCCTCAACCAGGCTCGCCGCATGGACGAGGACCGCGACCGCTACGTGGAGCGCCACCACCATCGAGACCGCCGCGACCCGCTCAACTACGACGTGGTCTTCAACACCGGCCGTACGCCCCTGGACGATGCCGCCGCATGCGCCGCTCTGCTCGTGCGCGCGAGCCGCGAGGCGCCAGTGTCCGCCGCCGCTCCCGCTCCCTCCACCGCGTAGCACGCCCTCGGACGTTCCGGCCGAACACATCGGCGCGCACCCCACGTGCGCCGCGGCTCTTGGCAATCGCGCTCCGACGCGCCACATTGAGGTGCGCGCGTCCGCGATGCGGTGGCCCTGGCCGCCACATGCACCGTCGTGCGCCCCGAGCACGCCTCGCATCCGCCCGCTCGTCACGTAGGAACCTCACGCTGGACCCCTGGTACAAAACGAAGCTCCCCGACATCTCGGACGTACACGCCTGATACGTTCCGATGCGCGACGCATTGCGCTCCGGCATCGGTCGGCGTTCCGCACGCTGCGCCGCTCCGGCGCGCGGCGTTCGTTCGGCTCGATGACCGCACGCGCTGCACGGTAAGGTCGTACAGATCGACCGTTCCGAACGTGTGCCCTCGGCGTCTCCTCGCTCGTCACTTCTTCGAGCGGGACGGCGCGCGCGTGCGCGACGCACACGGTCGCCGCTGTCTCCGCCTTCGATGGAGGGAGTCTCCGCTCGCACGCCCGTAGACCTGTTCTCCCGCTCGCAGAATGAAGCGCTCCGATCTCCTCCCCTTCGCCCTCCTCCTCCCGCTCGTGGGCTTCGTGGCCGTGCAGGCCACGCAGTCCCCGCGCATCACGGCGGTCACGCAGGCCGCGACGCTCGCCTCCGATGCGCGCTCGGCCGCACGCTCGGTCGCCGCGGGATCCGTCGAGGAGCACGCGCCCGCGCCCAAGCTCGTCGAGCACGCCGCGTCTGCTGCGCCGGCCGAGGCGCCGCGCGACATCGGGGAGATCCGCCGCCGGCTGGAGCTCGGCGCCAACGGCACCTACATCGGGGAGATCCTCGCGGAGCGCGACTCGGCGCTCGCTCGCTGGACCGATCGCGTCGATCAGCCCATCCGCGTCTGGGTGGGGAGCGGCGCCGGGCTCCCGGGGTGGAAAGATGAGTTCCCCGAGCACGTGCGCGCCGCGTTCGAGGAGTGGTCCTCGCTCGGCATCCCCGTGCGCTTCGTCTTCGTCCCCGACTCCGCGAGCGCCGACGTGCACGTGAGCTGGATCGACCACTTCGACACGCCGATCAGCGGGAAGACCCTCTGGGCGCGCGACCGCAACTGGTGGATCGTCAACGGGAACATCACCCTCGCCCTCCACCACAACGGCGGCGAGCCGCTCGACGATTCCGCGGTCAAGGCGATCGCGCTGCACGAGGTCGGCCACCTGCTCGGCCTGGACCACACGGCCGACACGGCGAACATCATGACCGCCCGCGTCCGCGTGCGCGACCTCTCCGAGGCCGACCGCGCGACGATGAAGCTGCTCTACACGCTCCCGCCCGGGTCGGTCAAGTAAGGGGGCGCGCGGTCAGCGCTGCCAGCGTAGCACCAGGGGCAGCGTCTTCTTCTTCCGAACGACCTCCAGCTTCACGCTCCGGTCCCCCGCCTGCTCGAGCGCCCGCGCGAACGCGCTCGGCGTGGTGATCGCATGCCCATCGGCGCGGACGATCACGTCGCCGCCGCGGAGCCCTGAGGCCGCAGCCGGCGTCCCGGGGACCACGCGGAGCACCAGCAGACCGTCCGAGACCCCGAAGTACTCTCTGAGCTCGCCGACGCGCCGAACCTGGGCGCCGGCGATCGCCCCCGCGTCCGTGGTCACGATGCCGATCCGCACGGCGCTCGAGTCGGGGTCGATCACGATCGTGTACGGCGGCGCGGGGGGGACCGGCGGGACCAGTGTCGCCGACACGGCGGGAGACGCCGAACCGGTCGACGCCGGGGGCGTCGGGGCGGGTGCCGGCAGCCCGTAGCCCCAGTCGAACCCGCCGCTCTGCGGGCGCTTCCCCACCACGATCGTGAGGTCCTTGGTATACGGCCCGCGCTTCACGCGCACCGGGAGGTGCACACCGGGCTTGAGGAGCTTCGTCAGCGGCTCCGTCCCCTCGGTCACGTCGCGGCCATCCAGGGCGATCAGCCGGTCACGCGCCTCGAGCCCGGCCCGTTCCGCTGGGGAGTCCGGCTCCACCGCCTCGATGGTGGGATAGTCCTCGAAGCGCATGATCTCCTTCCCCCCGCTGCGCTCGACGGTGAACGAGCCCGAGAACGTCACGCCGAGCCACCCACTCGGCGGTGTAAGGGGGGCTGGGGGGGCACGGAAGCTCCGCGTGGCGCGCTCGGCCTGCCACCGGGCGCGGTCCACCTCCGCCGTCCGCTGCGCGAGCTCGCGGCGCAGCAGTTCGGAGACGAGGGCGCTGTAGTGCTCGTGGGCGCGGCGGACGTCCCCCAGCGCGCGTGCGTACGCCTCGACGAGCTCCCCCGAGCTATCGCTGGCGGCGTCCTCCATCGCGCGGCGCCGCGCATCGAGCTGCGCGCGCGCCTGCGTGAGCACGCGCTCGGCCGAATCGAGGGAACGCTGCACGCGCTCGAGCGCCGCGCGCTCGCACGAGTCGCACGGTACCGCCTT
>JADGGM010000374.1 GCA_019689955.1 Gemmatimonadaceae bacterium | reverse complement strand
TCGCTCCCATGCACCGCGGGAGCGCCCCCGCGCTCCCATTAGGTGAGTCGCCACTCTCGCTGGTTCTTGAGGAAGGGCAGCCGGTTCGCGTGATGCTCCCCGGCTCCGCCCGTGCCGCCGGATGCATCGGGCCATACCGCGCCGTTCCAGCCATGTGGACTTCCCTCACCGTCCGCCTCCGCACCCCATCGCATGACGGCCGCCTACGCTGAACAGGAGGACGCCGCGCTGATCTCGCTCCTCCGTATGGGCGACGAAGCGGCGTTCGAGCAGCTCTTCCGTCGGTACTATCGCGAGCTCCGCATCTACGCGGCGCGCCTCGATCCTACGGACGGATCGGCCGAGGAGATCGTCCAGGACGTCTTCTTCCGCATCTGGCTCAATCGCGAGCGCCTCCCGCACATGCAGTCGCTCGCCGGCTACCTCCACGTCGCGGTCCGCAACTCCGCGCTCAACCGGCATGCGCAGGCGCGGCACGCGCGGCGCTGGCGCGGGGCGAAGCTCCTCGCGATGCAGGACCGCCCCACCGCAGCGCCCGCGGCCGACGAGGAAGTCCAGTCGGCCGAGCTGGCGCGCGCGATCGAGCGCGCCATCGCCAAGCTCCCGCCACGCTGTCGCCAGGCATTCCTCCTCCGGCGCCAGCAGCAGATGCGCTCGACCGAGATCGCGCACGTGATGCAGATCTCGCCCAAGACCGTCGACATCCACATCGGTCTCGCGCTCAAAGCGTTGCGCAAAGCCCTCGCCGACTGGATCTGATGCCGTTGCCCCGCGTACCTGCGCCGCTGCGCCGTACGACCGGCGCGCTCGTCGGCGCGCGCGTTAGGTGTGAGCGCGTCCTCGCTGGTTTGTAGAGCATGACGAACGAGATGCCTCCGGAGCCGCTCCACCTCATGAATCACGAACCGGACTGGACCCTGCTGGGCCGATACTTCAGCGCCGACTGCTCGCGCGACGAGGCTGACCTCATCACGCAGTGGGCTGCCGCCGACGAGGCCAACGCGCGGCTGCTCACCTTCATGCGGCGTGTGTGGGAGGAGGCCGGCGCGCTCCCCTCCGACGGCGACGAGGACGAAGCGTGGGCCGCGCTGCGCGAGCGCGTCGCGGCAGCGCGCCGGTCTCCTGTGCGCGGCCACCCGCTCGGCGCCGCGTCGGGGATGACGATCGTGCGGCCCCGCGCGAGGCCCCGCGCGCTGCTCGCGGCGGCCGCGGCGATCGTGTTGATCGCCGGCGCGGGCGCGGTGCTCGGATGGCAGCACTGGGCCGTCGGGACGACGGTCGAGCGCTCGTACGCGACCGCGCGCGGACAGCGGGCCGAGGTGATGCTCGTGGATGGCACGCGCGTGTGGCTCAGCGTGGACACCCACCTCCGCGTGCCGCGGGGCTACGGCGCGCACGCGCGCGAGGTGGAGCTCGGCGGCGAGGCGATCTTCGCCGTGCAGCACGACGCGAAGCGCCCCTTCCGCGTCCGCACGCGCGGCGCCGTGCTGGAGGACCTGGGCACCGAGTTCAGCGTGCGCGCCTACCCCGACGATGCCGACGCCGTCGTGGTCGTCGTCGCCTCGGGGAAGGTCAGCCTGCGGCGCGTCACGTCGCAGGGAAGCGCCACGACGGACGTCGAGCTCGTCGGCGGCCAGATGGGACGGCTCGACCGCGATGGGCGCGTGCGCGTGATCGAGGGCGCGGACCTCGGCGCCCTGTTGGCCTGGCGCGCGGGGGAGCTCGACTTCGAGGAGCGGCCGTTCAGGGACGTGCTTCGAGAGCTCGAGCGCTGGTACGATCTCGACATCGCCGTCGATGACTCCTCCATTCTCCGCGTCCCGGTGACCACGTCGCTCCACGAACAGACGGCCGACCAGGCGCTCGCCATCATCGCGAGCACCCTGGACATCCAGTACAGCCGCGATGGCCGGCACGTACGGCTGTCGTCACGACCACGTGCTCCCCATCGGTGATCTCGCTCGCCCCGCGCCCCACCCGAGCTGCCCGAACCCACAGGTCCCCATCGAGAGCCATGCGCATGCGTCCATCGACCATCGTGCTCCGCGCCGCAACACTCGCCGTACTGGGTCTCAATGCTCCACTCGTCGCGCAGGCCGCCGCCGTCCCTGGTGAGCCGACGCGCCCGACCGCCGCGGGCGCGTCGAGCAGCGGCGCGCGGCAGGATACCGTCGGGCCCCTGCAGCGCCGCGTGTCGCTCGACCTCCGCGACGTGTCGCTCAACGACGCGCTCAAGGAGATCAACCGCCAGGCGCGGCTCGCGCTGTCGTACACGCCGCGTGTGGTCCCCGTGGACCGGCGCGTCACCCTGCACGCCGACAGCATCACCGCCGGCGAGGCGCTCGAGCGCGTGCTGCGCGGGACGATGGTCGACGTGCGGGTGACGACCAGCGGGGTCGTGATGCTGGTGCGGCGCACGCCGACGGACAGCGCGAAGGTCGATCGCACGAGCCGGCGCGAGCAGGACGGCCTGGTGTACGGGCGGGTCGTCGACTCGGTCACCGCGCGGCCGATCGCCGACGCCGTGGTGAGCGTTCGCGGCACGGCCCTGCAGGCCGTGACCGACGACAACGGCCAGTATGTCCTCCCACACGTGCCGGCCGGCACGCAGACGATCGTGACGCGGCACCTCGGCTACATGGTGGCGGAGAAGGAAATGGCGGTGGCAGACAGCCAGCGTGTGCGGGTGGACTTCGCGCTCCGGATGACGATGACGCGGCTGCAAGAGATAGTCACGACGGCCACGGGGCCCCGGCGGCGGATGGACCTGCCGAATGACGTCGCGGTGCTGAACGTGGATTCGCTCGTGGCCACGCAGCCGGTGACGAGCGTGACGGACTTGCTGGCGACGCGGGTGCCGGGGCTCGTGGTGCAGCACACGAGCGGGGCGCCGGGGGATCCGGCGCGGCTCCGGCTCCGGGGGGTGAGCAGCATCAGCCGGGGGAACGATCCGATCGTGATCGTCGACGGGGTGCGGGTCTACTACGATCAGTCGGGTGACCGGGCGCAGAATCTGACGGGCAGAGGGCTCGGCGGTGCAGTCGCCGCGTCACCGTCGCCGTTGGATCAGTTGGATGTGCACAGCATCGAGACGATCGAGGTGATGAAGGGGCCCTCGGCGGCGACGCTCTACGGGGCGGATGCAGCCAATGGCGTGATCGTGATCACCACCAAGAAAGGGCGCCCCGGGCCGGCGCGCTGGCGCGTCAGCGCCTCCCAGGGGCTCTCCTACATGCCCGGCCGCTATCCCGACCAGTACCTCCGGTTCGCACATGACAATGGTGGGAACGCGATCATCTGCCCGCTCAACCCTGCCCTGACCGCCTGCGGGGAGAGTGCGGCTGGGGCGGACAGTCTGGTGCGGTTTCAGGCGTTGAGCGATCCGGCGTTGACGGTCCTGAGGCGGGGACGCAGCACGAGCCTCTCGTTCGGGGTCGATGGCGGGACGAGTGCGTTCAACTACAGCCTCACCGGGAGCTACGGCGACGAGACCGGGATCTTGAAGCTCCCCGGTGCGGAGGCGGATCGCTTTGCGAGCATTCACGGCGCTCCTCCCCCGAGCTGGATGCGGCGCCCGCAGACACTCACGCGCTGGAGTGGGACGGGACGGGTGACGGCGCAGCTCGGCCCCAAGGCCGATGCCACGTTCACAACGACGCTCACGCGCGAGACGCAGCAGCGCTCGAGCCTGGAGAGCCAGCTCAGCGCGCTCATGTCCATCTACGTCGACCGGAGCACCCAAACGTACTACCAGATGCGTTGTGCTTCTTCTTTTTGCCTCACTCAGGTTTCTACGCTGGTCCCGGACTTCTACCGGCGGGCGACGGATGCGGCGACCAACTTCACGAATGCGGCGACGGTGAGCTGGCGGCCCCGTGCCTGGCTCACCACGAGCGCGGATGCCGGGCTCAATGTGATCGCCCGCACCGACGAGGTGCTCCTGCCCAAGGGGATGCTGGACACCCTGGGGAGCCTGGCTTCGGCCCGTGGGAACTCGGTCGTGAGCACGGCGAACGTGCGGGCGCTGGCCACGCGCTCACTGCCGCTGGGCTTCACGTTCTAGTTCGCCGTGGGGGCGAACTACACCAAGACGGCGATTGAATCGCCCCGGGTTTCCCGGAGACTCGGTGGTTTGAGTAATCAGGCCGCCACCGGTGCAGCCTGAGAGAAACGAAACTGCTTCGCGTACTCCG
>JADGGM010000373.1 GCA_019689955.1 Gemmatimonadaceae bacterium | reverse complement strand
GTGGGACACCGGGGCCGGGGGCACCTTCACCTCCGGCGGGACCGAAGCGTGCTTCACCGCGCTCCTTGCCGCGCGCGCGGCCATCGCCCCTGACGCGTGGGAGCGCGGGGTGGGGGATGACCCGCCGGTGGTGGTGTGCGGCGAGCACGCGCACTACTCCGTCACTCGCGCCATCGCCCAGCTCGGGCTCGGCACCGCGCGGGCAATCGTCGTCCCGTCGCGCGACTGGCGCATGGACCCGCTCGCCCTCGGGGAGACGCTCGACCGCCTCGCGCTCGCGGAACGTCGCGTGATGGCCGTCGTCGCCACCGCCGGCTCCACCGCCACGGGGTCGTTCGACGACCTCGAGACGATCGGCGCGCTGTGCGAGGCGCGCGGGCTCTGGCTGCACGTGGACGGCGCCCACGGCGCCTCCGCCCTCCTCTCCGACACGCACCGGCACCGCGTGCGCGGGATCGCCCACGCGCGCTCGGTCGCGTGGGACGCGCACAAGATGATGCTCATGCCCCTCGCCTGCG
This sequence comes from Gemmatimonadaceae bacterium, assembly GCA_019689955.1. Classification (GTDB taxonomy): domain Bacteria; phylum Gemmatimonadota; class Gemmatimonadetes; order Gemmatimonadales; family Gemmatimonadaceae; genus JADGGM01. Next base: position 3,681 of record JADGGM010000373.1, on the reverse strand, counting down.
GGATGCTCCTCGTGCGCGACGAAGGGGACCTCGAGCGCGCCTTCCGCCAGCACGCGCCGTACATCTTCCACGAGAGCGACGACCACCGCTCGTGGGACCAGGGCCCGCGGAGCTTCCTCTGCTCCCGTCGCGCGGACGCGCTCAAGCTCTGGGTCGCGCTGCAGCGGTACGGCTCCAGCGGGTTCGCGGCACTATACGACCACCTTTGCGCCACCGCCTACGCGCTCTACGAGGCGTTGGAGGCGCGGAGCGATTTCGAGACCGTGCACGCGCCCGAGGCAAACATCCTGTGCTTCCGCTGGGTGGGGGATCTCCCGCGTGACGCGGCCGCGCTCGACGAGATCAACCGCGAGCTGCGCGAGCGCTACAACCGGAGCGGGAAGGGGTGGATCACCACCACCGTGCTCGGCGGACGCCGGATGCTCCGCGTGACGATCATGAATCCGCGCACCACGCCGTCCCATGTGCTGCGTCTCGTCGACGAACTGGCCGAGGAAGCCGCGCGGATCCGCTGACCCATCCGTCCCGTACGAACGCCGAGAGCGCGCGTCGAGATAGGGGATTCGTCGCTGCCAACTGTCAAAATCATCGGGTAGAAGTGCCTCTGCCCATCACTCGTGAACGTGTTTCCGTAGGAGTGCTGGATGAGCGTCGCTCAGTTGCCGGTGACCCGTCGACGCGGGGGGGAGGCGCGTCTCCCACTTCCTCCCGGGCCGCAATCGCGTCGCCCGGGGGAGTTTCTCTCCCTCCTCGCACACGACCACATCGGCCTCTTCCGACGCCTGGCGGAGGGGGGCGACGTGTCGACGGTTCGTCTGGGACCGCGGCGGCTCGTCCTCCTCAGCCACCCCGATGACATCCAGCGTCTCCTCGTCACGGAGCAGAAGAACTTCGTGAAGGGGTACGCCCTCGACCGCGTGAAGATGTTCCTCGGCGAGGGGCTCCTCACGAGCGAGGGGGCGAGCCACCTGCGCCAGCGCCGGCTCATGCAACCCGCCTTCCATCGCGAGCGGATCGCGGCGTACGGCGAGGTGATGGCCGAGTACGCGCAGCGGACCGCGGCGCGGTGGACCGACGGCGCGACGTTCGACGTGCACGAGGCGATGATGGAGCTCACGCGCGACGTCGCGGGGAAGACGCTCTTCGACCTCGACGTCGGGAACGATCCAGGCGGGGTGAGCGAGGCGGTGTCGCTCTCGCTCCAGATGTACCGGTGGGCGGTGCTCCCCTTCGGCAGCCTGCTCGAGTACATCCCGATCCCGTTCACGCGTCGCGTGCAGCGGGCGCGCGCGCGGCTCGACGCGTGGCTGGCCGAGACGATCAAGCAGCGCCGCGAGGAAGGGGTGGACCGCGGCGACCTGTTGTCGATGCTGATCCGCGCGCGCGACGAGTCCGACGGCCAGGGGATGACGGACCAGCAGCTCCGCGACGAGGTGGTGACGCTCTTCGTCGCCGGGCACGAGACCACGGCGGTGGCGTTGAGCTGGACGTGGTACCTCCTCTCGCAGCACCCCGAGGTGGAGGCGGCGCTGCACGCGGAGCTCGACGGCGTGCTCGGCGGCTCTCCGCCGCGGGTGAGCGACGTGCCGCGCCTCCAGTACACGCGCATGGTGCTCACCGAGGCAATGCGCCTCTATCCGCCGGCGTGGATCCTCGAGCGCCGCGCGCTCGGCGATTTCGAGGCGCAGGGGTACCGCATCCCCGCGGGGTCGCTCGTCTTCGCCTCGCAGTACCTCGTGCACCGCGACCCGCGGTGGTGGGAGGAGCCCGAGCGGTTCGACCCCGACCGGTGGCGCCCCGAGCGCGCGGGGAACCGCCCCAAGTTCGCCTTCTTCCCCTTCGGCGCCGGCACGCGCGTGTGCATCGGCGAGCAGTTCGCGTGGATGGAGGGGACGCTCATCCTCGCCACGATCGCCCAGAAGTGGCGGCTCGTGCACGATCCGTCGCACGTGGTGGAGCTGGAGCCGCTGGTCACGCTGCGGCCGAAGTACGGGATGCGGATGACGGCGGTGAGACGGTAGCCGCAGCGCGGCGGCGCGGTCGCACGGCCTGCGTAGGCATGGCGGAAGTCGTCTGTCATGGACGACTTCCGTTTTCACATCCGCCCCCTACTGACCGAGCGCCCTCCGGATCATCGCGTCGCTCCGCGCGAACAGCTCGCGCGCGAGTGACTCGTCCTCCGCCAGCGGGCTCGGCGCGACCTCGCGACAGCGCTCGTAGTAGCGCCCGGAGCTCGCGCTCAGCTCCGGCGCGGTGGCGCAATACACCGGCGTGCGCGCGCCCTCCTCGTTCGAGATGGTCACGAGCTTGATTACCCACTGCACGGCGCGCGGCAGCTCGCGCCAGACGTTGGAGGCCACGGCCCCGGGGTGCACCGCGTACGTGGTCGCGCGCGTGCCGGCGAGGCGGCGGGCGAGCTCCTTGGCGTGGAGCACGTTCATGAGCTTCGTGAGCCCGTACTGCGCGAAGGTGCGGCGGCGCGGCACGGGGTGGTCGAGCAGCGACCAGTCGATCTGCTTCACGATGCGGTGCGCGTCGCTCGACACGTTGACGATCCGCCCCTGCGGCGCCTCGCGCAGCCGCGGAAGGAGGAGCTCGGTGAGCAGGTACGGCCCGAGGTGGTTCGTGGCGAAGGCGATCTCGTAGCCGTCCACACTGAGCCCGCTCGCGCCGGCCATCCCGGCGTTGTTGATCAGCACGTCCACCGGCCGCCCCGTCGCCAGAAAGCGCTCGACCGCATCACGCACCGCCGCGAGGCTCGCGAGATCGAGCTGCACGAAGTGCACGTCCGCCTCCGGCCACCGCTGGCGCAGCGCGTCGATCACGGGGAGGGTCCGCGCCTCGGAGCGTGCGGCCAGCACCACGCTCCCGCCGCGCGCGACGAGTGCCTCGACGGCCGCGCGGCCGATCCCGGAGTTGGCGCCGGTCACGAAGAACGTGCGGCCCTGGATGTCGATGGGAGACGTCATGATGTCCGTGATGAGGTGAGACCGGCATTCGGCGCGCCCCGGTGCGCGCGAGACGACGAAGATACGAGGATGGTCCGCACGACGTAAGCGCCGAGCTCGTCGCATCGGGCGGTGTAGCCTCCCCGGCGGCCGGATCGTCATCTCGACATGCGAGACGAACGTTCCGCCCGTTCGATCGGCGCCGCCGCGCGGCGCGCCCGGCGCGCATGATGCGCGTGGTCCGGCACGCCGCCGCCGCGCTGCGTGCCGCGATCTCGGCGCCGCGGGCGATCGACCGAGGGCTCGCACCGCTCCTGGAAGCGCCGTCCGCCGGCACGTCCGGCGCGTCCGTGCCACCGATCGCGCCGCGCGATGCGACGGCGGTCGTCACGCTCACGCGGCGCGCGCTGCGTCTCCTCGCGGCGCTACCAACCAGCCGCTGGCAGATGACGTGTCTCTACCGCGGCGTCGCGGAGTGCCTCGCGCTCCGCGCGCTCGGCGCCCCCGCGGTGCTGCGGCTCGGCGTGCGCGGCGCGCCCAGCACGCCCCCCCACGCGGCGCCCGACGAAGCCCGCCGCGCGCTCGTGGCCCACGCGTGGGTGGAGTGCGCCGGGCTCGGACCCACGCCGGACGCGGCGATGTACACCACGCTCCACCCGACCGCCACCGCCGCGCCGCGCCCCTCCGCGGACTAAGGCTCCCCCCCTCGTTGCGCGACAGTTAGTAGGACGCG
>JADGGM010000372.1 GCA_019689955.1 Gemmatimonadaceae bacterium | reverse complement strand
ACGTCGCGCCGCGCCCCCGGTCGGACGCCGGCCCGCGGCGGACACGACCAAGTCCCCGCCCCCGCCGCCGACGATGAGCCGCCCCGCGCCGCCGCTGGACATCGTCCTCGAGCTCGGCCGCCCGCTCGCGCCGGAAGCCACGTACCGCGTGGCGATCCACGACGCGCGCAACCTCCTCGGCAAGGCGGCATCGAGCACGCGCACGTTCACCGTGCCCAAGGCCGCGCCGCCCCCCAAAGCCGCGCCGGAGGGGGCGAAGCCCGCTCCGGGGAAACGGCCGAACGTTCCCCCCGCCGCACCGCGCGACACGCCGGGCACACGGCGGCCGGCGCCGCGCGACACGTCGCCCGCGCACGCCCCGGCGCGGACGCCCGCGGGCCGCGAGGCGTCCGCGGCACCGGCGCGCCCGCTCCACTCGCTCGCGCTCGCGCCATGACCGACCCGCGCCGCGCGCTCCCGAGCGTGAACGCGCTCCTCTCAGCGGACGTGGCGCAGCCGTTCCTCGCCCGCGCCCCCCGCGCCCTCGTCGCCGATGCGGTGCGCGACGCGATCGCTGGCGCGCGGCGCGATCCGGCGCACGCGCCGCGCGATGACCGCGAGTGGGAGGCGGCGATCGCCACGGCGCTCGCGGCGCGCGAGCGGCGCTCGCTCCGCCCGGTGCTCAACGCCACGGGGGTCGTGCTCCACACCAACCTCGGCCGCGCCCCGCTCCCGCAGGCCGCGCTCGACGCGATCGCCGAGGCGGCCGCCGGCTACGCGAACCTCGAGTACGACCTCGACGCCGGCACGCGCGGCAGCCGGTACGGGCACTGCGTCTCCCTCCTGCGCGAGCTCACCGGCGCCGAGGACGCGCTCGTGGTGAACAATGGCGCCGCCGCGCTCGTGCTCGCGCTCGACACCCTCGCCGCGGGGCGCGACGCGATCGTCTCGCGCGGCGAGCTGGTGGAGATCGGCGGGAGCTTCCGCATCCCCGACATCATGGCCAAGAGCGGGGCGCGGCTCGTGGAGGTCGGGACCACCAACCGCACGCACGCCGACGACTACCGCCGCGCGCTCGGCCCCACGACGGGCGCGGTGGTCAAGGTCCACCGCAGCAACTTCGCGCTCGCCGGCTTCGTGGCCGACGTGCCGGTGCGCGAGCTCGTCGCGATCTGCGCGGAGCACGGCGTACCGGTCGTGCACGACCTGGGGAGTGGGCTCTTCCTCTCCCTCGCCGCGTTCAGTCTCCGCGGCGAGCCGGTGGCCGCCGAGGCGGTGCGCGAGGGCGCGACCGTGGTGACGATGAGCGGCGACAAGCTCCTCGGCGGCCCGCAGGCCGGGATCGCGCTCGGCCGCGCCGACGCGATCGCCCGCATGCGCCGGAACCCGCTCACGCGCGCCCTCCGCGTCGACAAGCTCACCCTCGCCGCGCTCGAAGCGACGCTCGCGCTCTACCGCGACCCTCCGCGTGCGCTGCGCGAGATCCCGGCGCTCGCGTTGCTCACCACCCCCGTGGAATCCCTTCGCGCGCGCGCCGAGGCGATCGCCGCGGCGCTCGTGGAGGCCGGGCACGCCGCCACCGCCGTACCGAGCGAGGGGAGCGTCGGCGGGGGCGCGTTCCCGACCGCGGTGCTCCCCTCCGCCGCCGTCGCCCTCGGCGGCGCCGCCGACGCCGAGGCGCTCGACGCGCGGCTGCGTCACGCGAGCGTCCCAGTCGTCGGACGCATCGCTGACGGGCGGCTCCTGCTCGATCTCCGCTCCGTCCCCGCGCGCGACGATCCCGCGCTCACCGCCGCCGTGCTCGCCGCGCTCGCATGACCACCGCACGCGCCGCCGTCTTCCTCGACCGCGACGGCACGATCAACGCCGACACGCACTACGTTCGGCGCCCCGAGGATGTGGTGCTCCTCCCGGGCGCCGCCGCGGCCATCGCACGCCTCAACGCGGCCAGGCTGCCGGTGATCGTCGTCTCCAACCAGTCGGGGATCGGGCGCGGGATGTTCACCCTGCGCGACTACGAGCGCGTCCGCGCGCGCCTCGGCGCCCTCCTCGCGGCCGAGGGCGCGCACGTGGATGCGACCTACATCTGCCCACACGCGCCCGGCGCGCCGGGGTGCGAGTGCCGCAAGCCCGGCACCAAGCTCTTTCAGCAGGCCGCTCGCGATCATGGGATCGCGCTCGACCGCTCGTGGTACGTCGGCGACCGGTGGCGCGACGTGGCGCCGGCGGCCGCGCTCGGCGGGCACGGCATCCTCGTCCCCGGCCCGGACACCTCGCCCGACGACGTCGAGCAGGCACGCGCCACGATGACCGTGGCCCCCACGCTCGGCGCCGCCGTCGACGAGATCCTGGCCGACGTCCCCTTACCGACCCCCCCGCCGGTGAACTAAGATTGCCGCCCATGCCGAAACGGATCGCCGTGCTCGCCTCGGGGCGCGGCTCCAACCTCGAGGCGCTGTACGCGCACTTCACGCACCGAGCGCCGGCCGACGCGCAGATCGCCCTCGTGGCCTCGGACAAGCGCGACGCGGGCGCGCTCGCGTTCGCGGAGCGGAACGGCATCCCGGCGGTGGCGCTGGAGATGGGCGCCGGCCACGCGGCCGCCCTCGCCACGGTGCTCGCGACGCACCGGATCGACCTCGTGGCGCTCGCCGGCTACCTGCGCCTCGTGCCGGCCGAGATCGTGCGGGCGTACCGCGGTCGCATCGTGAACGTGCACCCCGCGCTGCTCCCGGCGTTCGGGGGGAAGGGGATGTACGGTGAGCGCGTCCACCAGGCCGTGCTCGCCGCGGGCGCGCGCGTGACCGGCGTGACCGTGCACTTCGTCGACGAGGTGTACGACCGTGGCGCCACGATCGCGCAGTGGCCCGTCCCCGTGTTCAGCGACGACACGGTGCACACGCTCGCGGCGCGCGTGCTGCGGGTGGAGCACCGCCTCTTCCCGCACGCGCTGGCCGCGGTCGCGCGCGGGGAGATCCGCCTGACGGACGACGGCCGCGCCGACGGCGCGCCGTACCGCGCGCGACCCGACGCCGCGTTCGCACTCGGCACACCGGAGGACGACGACCTTGCACGCAACATTGCGGCAGCTTTCGCTCGGTAGCGTCACCGCACGGCGCGCGCTGCGCGGCACCGTGGCCGCGGCGCTCGCCGCCCTCGCCGCCGGCGCGCCGCGCGCCGCGGAGGCGCAATCCGCGCCCACCGCCGATAGCGCGGTGACCGCCGCGCTCGCGTCGTGGATCGCGCTCCCCGCCCCGCCGGGGCGCGAGCACCTGGCGACGGACGTCATCATGCGCACCCTCCCCGGCTGGCAGCGCGACGCGCTCGGCGACCTCGTGCTGCTGCGCGGGCTCCGGCGCCCCCCGCGCGTGGTCGCCTGCGCGCTCGACGAAGCGGGGTACGCGGTCAGCGAGATCACGGCCGATGGCTACCTCCGCCTGCATGAGGCCGGGCGCCAACGGCGCCACCCGCTCTGGAACCAGTTCCACGAGGGGCAGCGCGTGCTCGTGCTCACGCGGCGCGGCGCGCTCCCCGGCGTCATCGGCGTGCGCAGCACGCACCTCTGGCGCGGCCGCGGCGCGGGCGACGCGCCGGCCAGCATCGAGAGCTTCTGGGTCGAGCTCGGCGCCCACTCGCGCGCCGAGGCGCGTGCCATGGGCGTCGACCTCCTCGACCCCGTGATCCGCGACTGGCCGCGCTGGACCTACGCCGACCTCGTCGCCGGCCCGGCGGCCGCGGACCGCGCGGGGTGCGCCGCCGTCGCCGCGGCGTCAGCGCACGCGCCGAGTACCGGGGAGACGGTCTACGTCCTCTCCGTGCAGAGCGCTTTCGGCTGGGGTGGGCTGAGCAGCGTGCTCGCCTCGCTCGGCGATGTCGACACGCTCACCCTCGCCACCGCGCGCGTCGGTGACGACTCCGACGCCGCGGACGCCGTCGTGCGGCGGGCCATCGCGACACCGTTCCCGCTCCCCACCGGCGCACGCGTCGGCGCGGCGGTCGCGCTCACCGTGCGCGCGCGCGACGCCGGCACGCTCGTCGAGAGCGTGCGCGCGGACGACGCGGTGCGCTACGCGCGCGCCGTCAGCGCGGCCGGGATCGGCGAATCGTACGCCGCCGGGGACGTTCCCTTCCCCACCCTCCCGGCCGCGAGCATCCTCGCGCCGCGCCCCCCGCGCCGCGACTCGCTGGCCACGACGGCCGCGCTCCTCGCGCAGCTCACCGA
>JADGGM010000371.1 GCA_019689955.1 Gemmatimonadaceae bacterium | reverse complement strand
CCTCGCCCCCTTCCACCCGCTGGTGCGGCGCTGGTTCACCGAGACGCTCGGTGCGCCGAGCGAGCCGCAGCGGTTGGGGTGGCCGGCGATCGGGAGCGGAGCGCACGCGCTCATCCTCGCCCCGACCGGGACGGGGAAGACGCTCGCGGCGTTCCTCTGGGAGCTGGACCAGCTCATCCGCCGCGGGCTCGAGGAGCCGCTGCCGAACGCGGTGCAGATCCTCTACGTGTCGCCGCTCAAGGCGCTGAGCAACGACATCCAGCGGAACCTCGAGCAACCACTGGCCGAGCTGCGGGAGCGGTTCGAGCGCGCCGGGACTCCGTTCCCGGAGATCCGCGTGGCGGTCCGTACCGGCGACACACCGGCATCCGCGCGTGCGCGGATGACGCGGAAGGCGCCGCACATCCTCATCACCACCCCCGAGTCGCTGCACATCATGCTGACGACGGTGAAGGGGCGCGGGATGTTCGGCATGGTGCGGGCGGTGATCGTGGACGAGATCCACGCCGTGGCGGGGACCAAGCGCGGGGCGCACCTCGCGCTGACGCTCGAGCGGCTGGAGGCGCTGTGCGAGCGCCCGCCGCAACGCATCGGCCTCTCGGCCACGCAGCGGCCGCTGGAGGAGATCGCGCGCTACCTTGGCGGGTGCGTGCCGCGTGCGGAGGAGGGGGACGAGCCGGCGTTTCGCCCCGTGACGATCGTGGATTGCGGGCTGGTGAAGCGGATGGAGCTCGCCGTGGTGTCGCCGGTGCCCGATCTCACGACGGTGAGCGGGAGCGTGTGGCCGAGCGTGATCGAGCTCGTGCTCTCGTACATCCGCCAGGCGCGCACGACGCTGGTCTTCGTGAACAATCGCGGGCAGGCCGAGCGCGTGGCAGCGCAGGTGAACGCGCTCGCGGGGGAGGAGCTGGCGCGCCCGTATCATGGCTCTCTCGCCCGCGAGCGGCGCTTCGTGCTCGAGCGTGCGCTCAAGGCGGGGGAGCTCCCCGCGCTCGTGACGACCAGCTCCCTCGAGCTGGGGATCGACATCGGCTCGGTGGACCTGGTGATCCAGCTCCAGAGCCCGAAGCGCGTCGCGGCCGCGCTCCAGCGTGTGGGGCGCGCTGGCCACTCGCTCGGCCAGGTGAGCCGCGGCGTCTTCATCCCCATGTTCCGCGACGATCTCATGGAGACCGCCGCCATCGTCGAGGCGATGCGTGCGGGGGTCGTCGAGCCGACGCACGTGCCGCAGAACGCGCTCGACGTGCTCGCGCAGGTGGTCGTGGCGATGGCCTCGGTGGACGACTGGACGGCGAGCGACGCGTTCCGGCTCGTGCGGTGCGCGTACCCCTACCACCGGCTCGGGCGCGCGGCGTTCGACGAAGTGTTGGCGATGCTCTCCGGGAAGTATCCCTCCGACCTCGCGGCGGAGCTGGAGCCGCGGATCACCTGGGACCGCGCGACCGACCGCCTCTCGGGGGCGCGGGGGAGCCGGCTCACGGCGGTGATCTCCGGCGGGACGATCCCGGACCGCGGGCTCTACACCGTGCACCTCCCCGATCGCACGCGGATCGGGGAGCTGGACGAGGAGTTCGTGCACGAGTCGCGGGTGGGGAACGTGTTCCAGCTCGGCTCGGCGACGTGGCGCATCGCGGCGATCGAGCACGATCGGGTGATCGTGACGCCGGCACCGGGAGCGCCGGCGCGGATGCCGTTCTGGCACGGGGAGCTCATGATGCGCTCGGTGGAGCTGAGCCAGCGCGTGGGTGCGCTGCGGCGCGAGCTCGCGGCCCTCGGCCCCGACGACGACAGCCGGGACCCCGAGCTCGCCGCGCGGCTCGGTGCGGACCAGGACGTAGCCCGCTCCCTTCGACGGTACGTGGCCGAGCAGCGCGCCGCGACCGGAATCGTCCCCGACGATCGCACGCTCCTCATCGAGCAGTTCCGCGACGAGGTGGGCTCGGTGCGGCTGGTGGTGCACTCGGTGTTCGGCGGGCGGGTGAACGCGCCGTGGGGGATGGCGCTCGCGCAGCGGGTGCGCGAGGTGCTGGGCGAGGTGGACTGCCAGGTGCAGACGAGCGACGACGGGATCATGCTCCGGCTCCCGGACCTGGGGCGGGTGCCTCCGGTGCGCGAGATGCTCGCGCTCACGGCGCGCGAGGCGGAGCAGCTCGTGCTCGACGACGTCGGGACGAGCTCGCTCTTCGGCGCGCGCTTTCGCATGAACGCCGCGCGCGCGCTCCTCTTGCCGCGCGGCTCGCCGCGGCGCCGGATGCCGCTCTGGCTGCAGCGGCTCAAGGCGCTCGACCTGCTCGACGTCGTGCGCGGGTTCCCGAGCTTCCCGATCCTCGTGGAGACGTACCGCGAGGTGTTGCAGGATGCGTTCGACATCGCCGCGCTCCGCGAGGTGCTCGACGCGATCGACGCGGGGCGGATCGCGGTGCATGTGGTCGAGACGGAGCGTCCGTCGCCGTTCGCGGCGAGCCTGCAGCTCGGCTTCGTGATGGACTGGCTCTACGCCGACGACACCCCGCGCGCCGAGCGCCAGGCGGCGATGCTGTCGATCGACCGCACGCTGTTGGACGAGATCATGGGGGGCGACGGGAGCGACGACGAGACCGTGCGCGCGCTCGAGGCGCTGTTGGCCGAGCGCCGCGGCACCGCCCCGTCGCGCCGCGCGCGGAGCGCGGACGAGCTGGCGCACCTGCTGGACCGCGCCGGCGATCTCACCGAGGCGGAGCTGCGCGGGCGCATCGCCCCTGTCGAGGAGCGGCGCACGGAGCGCGATCCGCTGGACGAGCTGCTCGACTCGGGGCGCGCGCTCGCCATCCCGATCGCGGCGGGGGACGGCAGTGCGTCGTGGCGCGTGATCCTGGCCGAGACCTTCCCGCGGTACGCAGCCGCGCTGGGCGCGGAGCGCGTGGCGACCGTGCGGGCCGGGCGCGCGTTGGAGGAGCGAGCGGCCGCCGACGTCCTCCCCGCGTCGTTGCGCGAACCGGTGGTCGAGCCGCACGTGGCGCGGCGCGAGATCCTCGCCCGCTTCATCGCGCTCGCCGGCCCCGTGACCGTGCGCGAGATTCGGGCCCGGTATCCGTGGTCCGCGGCGTGGGTCGAGAGCCGGATCGCGGAGTGGGAGCGGTCGGGAAAGCTCATACGCGGGCGGTTCCGGCGCGCGGTGCAGGAGCCCGAGTGGTGCACGCGCAAGCTTGCCGAGCTCGCGCGCCGCCGTGCGCTGGCCGCGCTCCGGCGGCAGATCCAGGCCGTGGACCTCCCCACCTTCGCCGCGTTCCTGCAGCGGTGGCAGCACGTGGACCCGCGCGACCGGCTGGACGGCCCGGCGGGTCTGGCGGCGGTGATGGAGCAGCTCGCCGGCATACCGCGTCCGGCGGAAGGGTGGGAGCGCGACTATCTCCCCGCGCGCCTCCACCACTACGACCCGAGCTGGCTCACGCAGCTCGCCGCGTCCGGCGGGCTCGCCTGGGCCGGCGTCGCGCGGCCGGACGCGTCCGGCGCCCCCGCCCCCGCGCTCGCGGGGATCCGATTCTTCCCGCGCGGAGACGGTGCTCTCTGGCTCGGCGAGGACGCGATCCCGCTGAGCGAGCACGCGGCCGCCTTGCGCGACGTGCTGGCACGGCAGGGTGCATCGTTCTTCAGCGATCTCCAGGCGGCGACCGGGCTCAGCCCCGTCACGCTGCGCGAAGCGTTGCGCGAGCTGACGGCGGCCGGCGTCGTCACGAACGACACGATCGAGGCGATGCGGGAAGTAGTGAGCATGCGGACACTCCCCGTGCCGCCGCGGCGCGATGAGCCGGACCCCACCCGGTGGTTGCCGTCGAGCTTCACCCCGTCGCTCGGCCGGCCGGTGGTGCAGCGGCGGGCGAACCTGCGCCGGCTCCCCAAGTGGCGGCGCCCCGACCTCCCGGGCCCGGCGCGCGGGTGGACCGGGCGGTGGTCGCTCCTCCGCCCTCCGGACGGCGCCTCCGGCGGCGCGTGGGGGGTGCGTCCGGACGAGGAGGAGCACGCCGAGGCCGTCGCGCGGCACTGGCTCGCGCGGTACGGGATCGTCACCCGCGACTGGTGGCGCCGCGAGCGGCCGCCGGTGCCGTGGCGGGCGATCTACCGCGAGCTGAAGCGGTTCGAGTACCGCGGGGAGGTCCGGCGCGGGTACTTCGTGGAAGGGCTGGCCGGGGCGCAGTTCGCGCTCCCCGAAGCGGTGGAGCAGCTTCGGGGAG
>JADGGM010000370.1 GCA_019689955.1 Gemmatimonadaceae bacterium | reverse complement strand
TGTACGACACGCGCACCCCCGCCGCGTGCAGCGCCGCCACCGCCCGCACCCCGTACGCGATCCCCTTCTTCTCCACGAGCCGCGCCACGCTCAACAACCGCACCGTGTTCCCATCCGGGCGCCGGAGCCGGAGCGGGAACCGCCCCAGGTCGATCCCCATCGGGTGCACCACAGTCCGCTCGATCGGCGCGCCGAGCCCCACCAGGCGCCGCCGCCAGTAATGGCTCACCGGGAGGAAGAGATCGCCGCGCGCGAACAGCTCGCGGTACGCGTCCTCCCCGTGCGCCGCCACGTACCGGCTCACGTCGTAGCCGTGGAACGCCGTCACGATCGGCCCGCGCACCAGCCCGGCCTCGCGGAGCTGTACCAGGCGCAGCCCGTTCGGGCCGAAGTGGCAGAGGATCGCATCGTACGCCGGGCGCCCCACGAACGGCGCCCCCGCATACAGCAGTTGCAGCGGGGTCTCGTCGCCCGCATGTCGCGCCGCGAGCACCCGGAGCGCCGCGCCGAGCCGGTGGCGGTACCGCTGCGCCACCACGCGCACCGCCCCCGCGAGCTGCAGCGGTGCGCGCGCCGGACGCGGCGGCTCGTACGTCACGCGATCCAGCAGCCGATACCGCCCGATCGCCTCCGGCACCACCTCGCGCGCTCCCGCCGGCTCGGGGCCGGCCGCGTAGATGTCGACCGTGTGCCCACGGTCAATGAGCCCCGTGATCTGGTTCAGGACGAATGTCTGCGATATCGATGGAAAGAACGAAACGACGACGGCAACCCGCACGACACCGGCTCCACGTCAACAACTCATGAGACAACAGAGCGCGGTGTCGAATTCGAGGCCCGTGGGCGGGGCATGCGTCGCTGGCCGCCCGCATGGAGGTTGGCTGGGCCGCGCACGCGCGGCGAGAGCGAGAGAGAGAAGCGCATCAGCATGGCGCCCTCCCGAGCACGTCGCATACCGACGCGCGCGGCGCGACGAGAAACCTCGCACCGCACGCCGCACATCGCTCGGCTATTCCGGGCGCTGACGCTCCGCGGCGGCCGGCGGGCGCACTGGCGCACCGTCCGCTCCCGGGCGAACGGCGCGATCGTACGGAACGAATCGCTTGAGCGCGAGGAACCGCTTCTCGTAGAGGTGCCAGCTCGCGAACGCCATCGCGATGCTCACCGCCACCACCGCCACCGTGAACGCGAGCCCGGCCGGGAGCGTCGTCCCCCAGATGCGCTGCGGCGCCACGCCCCACCCGTAGCGTTGCATGAAGAAGAGCACGACGAACGGGTGGAAGACGTAGATCGCGTAGCTGTACCGCCCCATGAACCCCATCACCGGCGATCCGAAAAACGTCCGGAGCCGCGAGCCGGGTTCCGCGGTGAGCGTGAGGACGATCAGCGCACCGAACGCGACGGCGATGATCGGATAGCCGATCACCTGCAGCACCACCCCCCACGCGTCCGAGCGCGGGAGCTCGAACGCGGCCACGAGCGCGAGCGCGAGCGGCGCGCACACGCGCCACGCGCGCGGCGCCCACCGCGTGAGCCAGGCGAGCCCCTCCCCGCCGGGCGCACGCATCACGAGCGCGACGAGCGACCCCACGGCGAGCCCGTCGAAGCGGAACGGGGTGAGCACGTACGCCCACTGGTAGCTCATCCCCGACGTGCACCACACGAGCCGCATCACGAAGCTCACCGCCATGACCGCGAGCGTCACCCGGATCACGCGCCGCCGCTCGAGGAAGAGCACCAGGAACGGCCACACGAGGTAGAACTGCTCCTCCACGGCGAGCGACCAGAAGTGATCGGTGCGGAAGTGCGTGTTCCCGTGCAGCGCCTCGCCGAGGTTCCCGAGGTACGCCCAGAGATACCACTCCTGCCGGTGCAGCCGCTCGAGCTGGTCCGCGGTCGCGAACCCGGTGTGCGGGACGACGAAGAAGATGACGAACAGCACACCATAGTACAGCGGGAAGATGCGGAGCACCCGCCGGGCATAGAAGTTCCGCAGCGCGTGCGCCCCGCCCCGGGCATCGTACAGGATCCCGGTGATCAGGAACCCGGACAGGACGAAGAAGAGGTCGACCCCCACCCACCAGAAGTCGGTGAAGTGCACGATGAACGTGTCGAACGCCGAGCCGACCGCGCCCTCGGGGTAGACGTTGTTGATGAGCACGAGCACGATCGCGAGCCCGCGCACGCCGTCGAGCACGGGGAGGCGCGCATCGGGGCGCGCGGCCGCGGGGGTGTACGCGCTCGCGCTCACGCGCCGGCCGTGTGCGCGCTCCGGGCGATGAGCGCGGCGACGATCCGCTCCCCCGCTTTCCCGTCCCACCCCTCGGGGCGCCGGACGTCAGCGCGCCGCTCCACGGCACGCACGAGCGCGGGGAGCGCGCGCGGGTCCGGAGCGAGCTGGTTGGTGCCCTCGGTGATCGTGATCGGCCGCTCGGTGTTCTCGCGCACGGTGAGGCACGGGATGCCGAGCGCGGTCGTTTCCTCCTGCAGCCCGCCGGAGTCGGTGACCACCACGCGCGCGCCCTGCACGAGGTCGAGCATCTCCGGGTAGCTCACGGGATCGAGCACCCGCACGGCGCCCAGGTCGATCGACGCCGCGCGCAGCCGCTCCTGCGTGCGCGGGTGGGCGGGGAAGATGACCATCCGCTCGTCGGCGATCTCGCGCAACGCGCGCGCGATCGCGGCGAGGCGCGCGGGGTCGTCCACGTTCGAGGGGCGGTGGAGCGTCACGACCACCGCGTCGCCGTCGGCGCCGAGCCGCGCGCGGAAGCCGCTCGCACGGGCGCGCGGGAGGGCGTGGAAGAGCGAGTCGATCATCACGTTCCCCACGAACACGATCTCCTCCTCCGGCTCCCCCTCGGCGCGCAGCGTCGCGTCCGCGTCGCGCGACGGCGTGAGGAGGAGCGAAGCCAGCCGGTCCGTGACAATCCGGTTGATCTCCTCGGGCATCGACCAGTCGCGGCTCCTGAGCCCGGCCTCCACGTGCGCCACGCGGAGCCCGAGCTTCACCGCGACGATCGCCGCGGCCATCGTCGAGTTCACGTCGCCGTAGACGACCACCCACGTCGGCCGCTCGCGCGCGAGCACCGGCTCCAACCGTTCCATGATCCGCGCCGTCTGCACCGCGTGCGACGCCGAGCCCACGCCGAGGTCGACATCCGGCTGCGGAATCCCGAGCTCGCGAAAGAACCCACCGGACATCGCATCATCATAGTGCTGTCCCGTGTGCACCACGAGCTGGTCCAGCCCGGCAGCGCGCGCGGCACGGTGCACGGGCGCGAGCTTGGGGAAGTTGGGGCGAGCGCCGACGACGTGTAGGAGCATTGCGTGGATGAAGGAACCAGAAGGGCACAGCGGCCCGATCATCTGGCGGGCAGACGCAATTTGGGCGCGGAAGGTGTAGAGAGCCAGTGGGAGGGACGACGAGCCCGTCCCCGCTTCCCGTTTCCGGCTCTCCCTGGCATCTTGCCCGTGGGTCCATGAAAGCTGGCGCTCTCAGGTTGCGGAAACCGATTCCGCTCGCCCGCTCGATCCGATGGGTCCCTTCCGGCACCTTCACGCCGCCGGGAGCCGTCGAAGATCTGGCGCTGTTTCTGACGCAGGGTGCGCTGCGCGAGGTGATGCGCCACCTGCGGTCGGACCCGGAGCAGGAGCTACTTGGCTTTTTGCTCGGGGAGCTCTTCGAGTGCCCGGAAACGAATGCGCGCTACGTCGTGATCAACACCGCGCTGCGCACGGGGCACGTGATCCCCGAGGTCGAGCCGGTGCAGATCCCCGAAGAAGAATGGCTCGGCCTCCAGCTCGAAGTCCGGCGCCGGCGCACCACGCTCATCGGGTGGTACCACAGCGCGCCGTTCGTGGGCCCGCGCCCCACGCGCCTCGATGTCGAGACGCACCGCGCACGGTTCACCGAGCCGTGGCAGTGCGGGCTCATCGTCGCCACCTCGGGTGACGCGCCCGCGGGCGGCTTCTTCCGCGCGCTCCCCGGCGCACCCGATCGCGGCGGCGCGCTCGTCCCCTTCCACGAGCTGCTCGACGACGACGCGTTCCTCGAGGGCGGGCGCAAGCGGACGCTCATCGATTGGGTGAACTACGAGACGGCCGAGTTGGTCGAGCGCGACGTCACCGAGCGCCGCCCGCACGTTCCGCCGACGGCGAAAGCGGGCGCGCCCCTCGCCGGACAGACCGGCGCGGGACAGCCCGGCGCCGCAGGGGCGGGGGG
>JADGGM010000369.1 GCA_019689955.1 Gemmatimonadaceae bacterium | reverse complement strand
CCACCCAGTCGAGCTCGAGGGGGGAGAGGGGGAGCGGCGTGGTCATCGCTGGGGCGCGGGGAGAGGGACGGAGCGAGGTGGCGCACGAGGCGAAGTGAGCGGCGCAACGCCACGACTACAAAGCGGCCCGCACGCGGGGGCTGTCAAGATCGGCCTCGACGCGCGCCGCAACGCGTTCGTCGATCGTGTGTTGCGGCGGCCCTTGACACCCGTGCGGCGCGTGGCTATCGTTGTCGCCACAATTGAAGTTCGTGGTGATTTGCCCGCGTATTGCAGCCACGTTAAACAATTTGCTAAAAAGCGACCGCCCGGGCACTGTCGCTCGGGTTTTTTGTTTTTCGTCACTGGAGCGTTCGAGAGCGCATCACCGGAACTGCATGACCGCCATTCGATGTTCGGCCGGAATCGGCCGCCCTGTCATGTGCATGTACATGCACACGATGTCCGACGCCATCGAGCGCCCGGGAGCTGGCACGCGCACATGAGTCACCTCGCAGGACCGCGCACTGTTCGCCACCCCGGCCGCTCACCCGAGCGGCCGTTTCGTTTCCCCCGACTGTCTGACGTGAACCCGAAGGAGCGATCGACGATGTGGAACCCGCGCCCGACGAGACCGGCGAGCTGCCCATGCGATTGACGACGCGCATCGAGACGCTCGGCACCGAGTCCGCCTTCGAGGTGGCTGCCGCCGCGCGGCGCCTGGAGAGCGAGGGGCGCGACATCGTGCACCTCGAGATCGGGGAGCCCGGCATCCCCACCCCGGCGCACATCGTCGAGGCAGGCGTGCGCGCGCTCCACGACGGCGCCACCGGCTACACGCTCCCCGCCGGCCTCCCGGAGCTCCGCGCCGCGATCGCCGAGACGGTGACGGCGCGCGGGATCCCGGCGCAGGTGGAGAACGTCGTCGTCACCTCGGGCGCCAAGCCGATGCTCCACTACACGGTGCTCGCCCTCGCCGAGCCCGGCGACGAGGTGCTCGTCCCCGACCCCGGCTTCCCGATCTACGAATCGGTCGTGCGCCTGGCGGGGGCGGTGCCGGTGCCGTACCCGCTCGACCTGAGCGGCGACGAGGCGGTCACCGCGGCCGCGCTCGCGGCGCGCATCACGCCGCGCACGCGGCTCCTCGTCCTCAACTCTCCGCACAACCCCACCGGCACCGCGATCTCCGCCCGCGAGCTGGATGCGATCGCCGAGCTGGTGTGCGCGCACGATCTCGCGGTGCTCTCCGACGAGGTGTACGCGCAGCTCCGCTTCACGGGCACGCACGAGAGCATCGCCACGCGCCCGGGGCTCGCGGCGCGCACGGTGCTGGTCGACAGCTTCTCGAAGACGTACGCGATGACGGGGTGGCGCCTCGGCTACGGCGTGATGCCCGCGCGCCTCGCCGAGCGCGTGGCCACGCTCGTCGTGAACAACACCTCGTGCACCCCGCCCTTCGTGCAGCGCGCCGGATTGGCCGCGCTCACCGGGCCGCAGCACCACATCGGGGAGCTCGTCGCCACGCTCCGCGCGCGGCGCGACGCGCTCGTGCGCGGCCTCGGCGCGATCGACGGGATCACCTGCGCCACGCCGCCCGCGGCGTTCTACGCCTTCGCCGACGTGCGCGAACTGCTCGCCGCGAGCGGGCTCACCACGCAGGCGCTCGCCACGCAGCTCCTCGAGCGCTACGACACCGCCACGCTGGCCGGCACCGCGTTCGGCGCGCAGGGGGACGGATACCTCCGCCTCTCGTTCGCCACCTCCGCCGCACGCATCGACGCCGCGCTCGCGCGCATCGCGCGATGCGCGCGCGAGCTCTCGGCCGCCTGTTCACCGCAGTGAGGAAGCCATGTCCACGCAGAAAGTGACGATCACGACGCTCGGTGCGCTCAAGGCCCGCGGAGAGAAGGCGGTCTTCATCACCGCCTACGACTACCCCACCGCCACCTTCGCCGACCGCGCGGGGGTGGACATGATCCTCGTCGGCGACTCGGCCGCCATGACGATGCTCGGGCTCCCGAACACGCTCGGCATCACCCTCGACGAGATGCTCGTCTTCGCCCGCGCCGTGCGGCGCGGCGCCAAGCGCGCCTTCGTGATCGGCGACCTCCCCTTCCTCTCGTACCAACCCTCCGACGAGTGCGCGATCCGCAGCGCGGGCGCCTTCGTCGCCGACGCGGGGTGCGACGCGGTGAAGTGCGAGGGGGGCGCGCGCGTGGCGAGCCGCGTCCGCGCGATGACCGACGCGGGGATCGCCGTCATGGGCCACCTCGGCCTCACCCCGCAGAACCTCGCGCAGCTCGGCGGCTACCGCGTGCAGGGGAAGACCCGCGCCGACGCCGAGCGCCTCGTCGACGACGCGCTCGCGCTCCAGGAAGCGGGGGTGTTCGCCATCCTGCTCGAGGCCATGCCCGCCGAGACCGCCGCGCTCGTGCGCGACCGGCTGCGCGTCCCCGTGTACGGGATCGGCGCCGGGCCGCACGTGGATGGGCAGCTCGTCATCTCGCACGACATCCTGGGCTCGTTCGTGGGGGACATCTCTCCACGCTTCGTGAAGCGGTACGCGGAGATCGGCCGTGGCGTCGAGGAGGCCATCCGCGAGTACGCCGCCGACGTGCGGGCCGGGCGCTTCCCCGGCCCGGAGCACTGCTACGCTATCGCCGCCGAGCGCGAAGCCGAGATTCGGCTCGCGCGGCACGACCTGGCGCATGCGCCGTCAACCCCGGTTTCCACCTCCGTATGACACTGAACGTCGCTTCCGAGACCACGCGCGCCGCGCTCCGCGCGCTCCCGCTCCGCTGCCGCAACTGCGGCCGCGAGCACGAGGCCGCGCCGACCGCGATCTGCGAGGACTGCCTGGGACCGCTCGAGCCGCTCTACCCGGCCCAGCGCTCCCTCCCCGACCGCGCCACCATCGCTGCGCGCCCACGCTCCCTCTGGCGCTACCGCGAGTGGCTCCCCTTCGAGGGCGATCCGATCCACTCGCTCGACACCGGCGTCACCCCGCTCCTCGAGGCCCCGCGCCTCGCCAAACGGCTCGGCATCGCCCGCGCGTGGGTGAAGAACGACAGCGTCTCGCACCCCTCGCTCTCGTTCAAGGACCGCGTGGTCGCGGCCGCGATCAACGCCGCCGCTGCGTTCGGGATCGAGACCATTGGCTGCGCGTCCACCGGGAACCTCGCCAACGCCGTCGCCGCGCACGCCGCGCGCGCGGGGCTCGAGGCGTGGATCTTCATCCCGCACGACCTCGAGGCCGGGAAGATCATCGGCACGAGCATCTACGGCCCCCGGCTCGTGCGCGTCCGCGGCACGTACGACGACGTGAACCGCCTCTGCGCCCAGGTCGCCGACCGCTTCGGCTGGGGGGTCGTCAACGTGAACCTGCGGAGCTACTACGGCGAGGGGTCGAAGACCATGGCCTACGAGATCGCCGAGCAGCTCGGCTGGCGCCTGCCGAGCGCGGTCATCGCCCCGATGGCCGGCGGCTCCCTCGTCACGAAGCTCCGGAAAGGGTTCGCCGAGTTCCTCGACGCCGAGCTCGTCGACGGCGCGGTCCCGCGCATCTACGGCGCCCAGGCCTCCGGCTGCGCGCCGATCGTGCGGCTCGTGGAGCGCGGCGGCACCGAGCTCGTCCCCGAAGTCCCGAACACCATCGCCCGCTCAATCGCCATCGGCAACCCCGCCGACGGCCGCTACGCCGCGCAGACGATCCGCGACAGCGGCGGCTGGGCAGCGCACGTGAGCGACGAGGCGCTCGTCGAGGGGATTCGCATCCTCGCCGAGGACGTCGGCGTGTTCACCGAAACCGCCGGAGGCACCACCGTCGCCGCGGCGCTCGCGTTCGCGAGCCAGGGGCACCTCCGCGCCGATGACGAGCTCGTGCTCTGCATCACGGGGCACGGCCTCAAGACCGTCGAGGCCGTCGCCGGCGTCCTCCCCGAGGCCCCGACCATCGACCCCAAGCTGCGCGAAGTCGTCGCGCTCGTCCAACAATCTTCGCACTGAGGTATCGCCATGAGCATTACCGTTCACCTCCCGACGATGCTCGCCAAGCTCGCCTCCAACCAGCAGACCCTGGAGGCGCGGGGGGCCACCGTGGGCGACGCGCTGAGCGACGTGATCGCCCGCTTCCCCGCCCTGGAGCCCCGCCTCCGCGACGGCGACGGAAACCCGTATCCCTTCGTTACATTTTACTTGAACGACGAGGACATCCGCTTCCAGGGCGGCTTCAACGCGCCCGTGCGGGATGGTGACGAGGTGAT
>JADGGM010000368.1 GCA_019689955.1 Gemmatimonadaceae bacterium | reverse complement strand
CCCCCCGCCCTCAGGCCCCCCGTCCCGGGCAACCCTCGGCCGGCCGGGGGTGACTCATCCGGCAGCAGGTCACCACCATCACGATGAGGGGGCACTCATGCGGCCGTTCCATTTTCTCCTTGGCACCGCGGTACTGCTCGGCGCCACTGCGCTCCAGGCGCAGGAGCATACGATCCGCATCGAGCGCGCGGGCAAAGGCGCCAAGGGGGATCGCGTCATCAGCGTCTTCACGGGCGACGACAGCAACCGCGCCGTGCTCGGGATCACCACGCGGTCCGGCGGCGTGCGCGACACGCTCGGCGTGCTGGTCATTTCCGTGACTCCCGGCGGCCCGGCTGACAGCGCCGGGATTCAGGAGGGAGACCGCATCGCGTCGGTCAACGGCGTGAACCTCGCGCTCTCCCCCGCCGACACCGGCGATCCCGACATGCGCGGACTCATGACACGGCGCCTCGTGCGCGAGCTGCACAAGGTGAAACCCGGGACGAGCGTGGACCTCAAGGTGTACTCCGACGGCCGGTTCAAGACGATGAAGGTGAAGACGGTCGCGGCCGAGGACCTCGCTCCCACCTTCCGCTTCAGCTCCGATGAGATGGATGACCGCGCCGTCGTCGGGCTCGGCTTCGGGGGGGGCGGGAGCAAGCGCGACACGCTCGGCCTTCTCGTGACCCAGGTCGCCTCGGACGGGCCCGCCGAGAAGGCGGGGATCGTGGAAGGGGATCGCATCCAGGCGATCAACGGCGTGAGCGTCCGCGTGCCGAAGGACGAGGCGTCCGGGGGAGCGATCCTCGGCGCCATGCAGCGCCGCTTCACCCGCGAGCTCGCCAAGGTGAAGGCGGGGGACCCCGTGCAGCTCTCCGTCTACTCGAACGGCTCGGTGAAGACCGTGACGGTGAAGACGGCGCGCTCGGCCGACGTGTACCCGCACGGCAGGGGCGCCTTCCGCATCCAGATCGGCGACGGCGCGATCCCGCCGATCCCGCCGCTGCCGCCCATCCCCCCGATGATCGACGGGACGTGGCGCACCCTGGAGCTCGATGGTGAGGCCCTTCCCGAGCTCCGCATGCGGCTCCGTGCGCTGACCGACGAGGCGCGCAGGGCGATGCGGAATGCCAGCGTCGAGGCGCGTCTGACCAGCGCCCGGGCGGACGCGCTCGCCCCGCTCCTCGCCGGATGGGGGAGAGGCGCTCGGCTCGCGATGCAGCGGGTCGGTGATGGCGTGTTTGCGTTCTCGGGGCTCCGCCTCACCAGCGTGAGCGACGATCTCGCCACGTACTTCGGCCGCGGCGCGGAGAACGGGCTCCTCGTGCTCGAGGCGCACTCGCCGTGGGACGCGCTGAAGGCGGGAGACGTGATCCTGTCCGTGAACGGGAAGCCCGTGCGTCACGACAACGAGACATCGATCTCCGTCGACACCTCGCACGACACCACGTTCGAGGTGCTCCGCAAGGGGAAGAAGGAGACGATCGTGGTGAAGGCGCGGCGCGCGCGCGGCGGCGCTCGGCGCTCTGATCAGAACTCGATCTGAGCGCCGAGCTCCACCACGCGGTTCGGCGGGAGCCCGAAGAACTCCGTCGCCGCCCGGGCGTTCCGCGACATGAAGACGAAGAGCGACTTCCGCCACCGCCACATCGGAGCGGCCCCCGTGGGGATGAGCTGCTCGCGGCCGAGGTAGAACGACGTGTCGGCCGGGCGCACGCGGATCCCCATCGGCTCGCAGCACGCGAGCACCTCGCGCACGTTCGGCGACTGCATGAAGCCGTAGCTCGCGATGATGCGGTAGAACCCCTCGCCGAGCGGCTCGATTTTCACCCGCTCCTTCTGCGGGACCTCGGGGACATCGGCCGTGATCACCGAGAGCAGGATGACCTGCTCGTGCAGCACCTTGTTGTGCTTGAGGTGGTGCAGGAGGACCACCGGTGCCCCCGACGTGTCGGACGTCATGAAGACCGCGGTGCCGGGCACGCGCGGCGGCTTGCGGCGCCGCACGTCCTCCAGGAAGAGGTCCATCGGGAGGCTCGCGCTCCGCAGGAGCTCGTGGAGCACCGTGCGGCCGCGCTTCCACGTGGTCATCATGATGTAGAGCGACACGGCGACGAGGATCGGGAACCAGCCGCCGTACTCGATCTTGACCGCGTTCGCGGCGAGGAACGACACGTCGATCACCAGGAACCCGATCAGGAACAGATCGGCGCGAGCCGCGGACCAGTTGAACCGCTGGCGGGCGATCACGTAGAACAGCATCGTCGTGATCACCATGGTCCCGGTGACGGCGATGCCGTAGGCCGCGGCGAGCGCCGTGGAGGAGCCGAAGCCGAACACGAGCCCGATGCACCCGATCATGAGGGCCGCATTCACCTCGGGGATGTAGATCTGCCCTGCCTCGTGCTTCGACGTGTGGCGGACCGTCACCCGCGGCGAGTAGCCGAGCTGCATGGCCTGGTGCGTGAGGGAGAACGCGCCGGAGATGAGCGCCTGCGACGCGATCACGGCCGCCGCGGTCGCCAGCGCGACCATCGCGTAGAGCAGCGACGACGGGACGAGGCGGAAGAACGGATTGGCCGCGGCGCTGGCGTCACGGAGCAGGAGCGCGCCCTGCCCGAAGTAGTTGATGAGTAGGGCGGGGAAGACGGCCACGAACCACGCGAACCGGACCGGCCGTTTCCCGAAGTGCCCGAGGTCCGCGTAGAGCGCCTCCGCCCCCGTGACGACGAGCACCACGGCGCCGAGGATGAAGAAGCCGCGCCCGCCGTTGTGCATGAAGAACTGGACCGCGTACCACGGGCTCAGCGCGCGCAGGATGACGGGCTCGCGCGCGACCTCGATCGCGCCGAAGACCGCGATGCTCGTGAACCAGAGGAGCATGATCGGGCCGAACAGCTTCCCGATCCGGTCGGTCCCGTGGTGCTGGAAGGTGAAGAGCAGCAGGAGGATGAGCGCGCTCAGCGGCACGACCAGCCGCCCGAACACCGGGGTCGCGATCTTGAGCCCCTCGATGGCGCCGAGCACGGTGATCGACGGCGTGATCACGCCGTCGCCGTAGAGGAGCGCGGCACCGAAGATCCCGAGCGTGATCAGGATCCCCATGCGGACGGTGCTCCCCTTCGACGGGATCCCGCGCTGGATCAGCGCGAGGAGCGCGAGAATCCCCCCCTCGCCGCGGTTGTCCGCGCGGAGGATGAAGAGGATGTACTTGACGCTGACGACGAGCGTCAGCGACCAGACGATGAGCGAGAGGACGCCGTAGACGTTCTCCGTCGTCGGCGGCACGCCCGTCTCCGGGTGGAAGCACTCTTTGATCGCGTACAGCGGGCTCGTGCCGATGTCGCCGTAGACGACGCCGAGGGCGGTCAGGGAGAGGATCGCGAGCTTGCGCCCGGTGGGGTGCTGATCGAGGCGCGGACGGTCGGTCAGCGCGTGGAACGCGCCGGTGTTCGCTGCTGAGGATGGAGCGCTCGAAGCGGGCGGCGGTGCGCCCGTACGAGCAGGTTCGGCTGTCATACCAAAAGGTAGGAGGGCGTTGCGGCCCCTTCGATGGCGGATCGAGCGCGTGATCTGCGCCGGCAGGCGGTCGCCTGTGCGCGCCACGCAAAAAACGGGTCGCGGACTACGATCCGCGACCCTCGGTCAATGATGCAAGTTAGCGACTTCCACGGCCCAGTCCAGAAGGCCGGGCCGTGGAAATCATATGGTTCCCCCCCCGTCCTCGTCCCCCGATTACTTCCCGATCTCCTCGATCTCCTTGGCCGCCCGCTCCAGGACTTCCTTGATCCGCTGCAGGCGGTCGTGGTCGCGGATGTGGCGCGGGGCCGTGGTGTAGGTGGCTCGGCCGAGGTCCTTGAAGGCGCGGTTGACTTCCATCATGGGTCCCCCGAAGAAGCTCGCCCCGAAGTCGGCGATGCGCTCGAAGATGTCCTCGACGGTGGTCCGGTTCTCCTCGAGGTACGCTTTCCCTTCGG
Organism: Gemmatimonadaceae bacterium; assembly: GCA_019689955.1. GTDB lineage: Bacteria > Gemmatimonadota > Gemmatimonadetes > Gemmatimonadales > Gemmatimonadaceae > JADGGM01. Next base: position 302 of record JADGGM010000368.1, on the reverse strand, counting down.
GGGTGATCTCGTAGATCTTCTTCCCCCCGCCCTCCTCGGCACGCGCCTTCGCGTACCCCATGTCCTCGAGCATGGTGAGGGTCGGGTAAACGGTCCCCGGGCTCGGCGAGTACGCGCCGCCGAAGCGGTCCTCGAGCTCCTTGATGATCTCGTAGCCGTGCCGCGGCTTCTCGTCGAGGAGGCGCAGGATCACGTACTTGAGGTCGCCTTGCTCGAACATGCGTCCGCCACGGAAACGGCGGCCGTGGCGCCACTGCGGTCCCCCCCATCCCGCGAACCACCCCATGAACCCGGGATCGAAC